>NZ_SLUN01000045.1 GCF_004340685.1 Hydrogenispora ethanolica
ATTTCATCAATATGCTTATCGGACATAGTATGCAGTTTTCAAAGATCAAACATCTTGTCTTTGGTTAACTTCATCTAGCACAACAGGTTAATTTAAGCGGTTCCGCTGAATCCCGGCGGCGACTCGCTGCAATGCTTGTTCACTGGAAACTAGTCACCCCTTGATGCCATTGGCTGAGGTGAACGACAGTAAGAAAGATTTGCGGAATCCTCCGCCGGGTATCCCTTGATTAAATCCCCAAAGCCATTTTCAACACTTTTTCGCCGTCCATCATTCCATAGTCGATGCTGTCAATGACCGCCACTTTGATTCCCTGCGGTTCATAAGTCTCTTTAAACTTTTTGGCCATGAAACTCACCTGGGGGCCGAGCAGCAGTACATCGGTATCCTTTTCATACTCCTTGAACTTACTCTCGGCGATGGCCCGTATCTCCGCCTCAACTCCCAGTTTGACCATGGCGCTCTTCATCTTGTCAACCAATAGACTGGTCGACATGCCCACTGCGCAGATTAAGGTTATTTTCGTCATCCTACTTCCTCCTTTGATTGAATTAAAATGATTTACCGGCCGATCGTTTCATACATATCGATCATCTCCAGTGCCAAGTCTTTGACGGTCATCGCATTCATCAAATGGTCCTGGGCATGAACCATCAGCAGGGTAACTTCCCGATGGTTCCCGGCCGCCTCATCCTGAATGAGTTGCGCCTGAACTTCATGAGCCTTGGCCAGATCCTCGCCAGCCTTTTCGAGCAAGGCTCTGGCTTCGCCGATCTGGCCCGTCTTCGCTAAATGAATCGCCTCCATCGATTTGCTGCGGGCATTCCCCCCATTGATAATGAGCTGCATCACGATCGCCTGATAATCCATGGTAAACATCCTTTCTTGCATCCTCTGCGTATCGGAGGGTCTGTTTCATCAATAAGTTATAAAGCAAAAACCATGCCAAAACACTTCACCAAGATGGGACAAAAAAAGAAAGAGCCATAGAAAACGGCTCTTCGTCACACGATACAACACGATTCAGCTTGTGAATAACATTCGTAAACGGAATGGAAGCGTTCCTGCCGGCATAGATACCGGACCCTGATCTTATTTCCGCTGCGGCGAAAAAAGATGTTCCGGATTTACGATAATCGATGCCGCATTGGGGTCGGAATCATCGCCGTGGACCACCATCTTGAGCCCGGTTGGGCGGAGTGAAGGCACCAGAGCGGCTTCGCCTTGATCGACTAATTTCTGGGCGGCCGCTTGCAGATAGTCTAAATACTGGGGAGCTACCGCTTTTTGATTATGCCCCGTCAGAAGCAGGTCGTATTTCCCGTCAATTTTGGCCCGAACCGTCTTCAGCGTCGCCAGATACTCATCAATATACGGACAGCCGGCCAAATGCAACCATAAACCGCCCCGCGCCGATTGGGTGCCCACGGCGTCACCGGTAAATAACAGTCTGTTTGTCTCATCGAGCAATACGATGCTACCGGGCGTATGTCCCGGGAATGAAAGAACCTTCAGCGCCCTGCCGCCTAAGTCCATTACGTCTCCTTCGTTGATATCGATGTATCGGGATGGATCTACGTTCGAGATACTGACCGCTACCGCATCATCTTTTCGGGACAGATAGACTTGGTGGAATTGATCGGCCTGACCAACATGATCGGGATGGCCATGGGTGAGAACGACTGCGACCGGCAGACCTCCCGCCAGTCTGCCGACATATTCCCGCAGATTGCCGCCGCCCATTCCGGTATCGATCAATAAAGCTTTTTGGGTCCCCTTCATAAAATACATGTTGTCGCCGGAATAATCGCGGATCATGATAACTCCGGGGAGCGTTTCGACCGCCTGATACTTGGTTTTATCAGCTTTACCGGCGCTCCATAGGTTGGAAAGGCTATAATCCAGCGTCGCCGAGCCGTATTCGGCCACCACTCCCATGCCGTCGCCGCCATCCGGATACGGTTTTGCCACCACTTCGCCATGGAGCGTTTTCTCTACCAAAATCCGCATATCCGTAACATATTGAAGCGTGATTGGCGTTTTCTCCTGCCATTGATGACCCACCAGATAGGTTAAATGCTTGAAGCCTTTCAATTTGGCTTCCAATTTCCGCAAGCTCACCCAATATTGGTCCAAAGGCAGCGTGCCCGGAATATGCATCCAGACGTTGGATCCCGAACCGATGGCGTCGCCGGTGGCGAGCAATTGATCTTTCGCATCGAGCAGCGCTATCGAACCGGGGGTATGCCCGGGGATCGCAATGACTTCAAATGCCTTCCCCCCCAGATCAATGGTATCCCCCGCCTGAATATTCACAAACCGCGCCGGATCGGTCTTGATGCCGAACAAACCGAACAGCGCAACATCTTTCTGCGCCATATATACCTTGTCGAACTGATTCGCTTGCCCCACATGATCGGGATGGCCGTGGGTGAGCACCACTTCTACCGGCAGCTTCGTCAGCGTTCGAACATAACCGGCCAGATCTCCCGTACCCATGCCAGTATCAATCAATAACGCCTTATCCTTGCCCTCAACCAGGTACATGCTAGCGGAACCAAATCCGCCCCGGAAGTCGTCAATCCGCCAGAGGCCCGGTTGAAGCAGGGTCGACTTATATTGGGCCGTTTTCGTCTGCGCAAACATCCAGTCGATGGCCGCTTGATTTCCATAGGCGGGAACCCACGAAAAATGGGCATTCGGAGCCAAAGGGGGCGCTACGTAGCCCGGTTCATATTGGGTGTATTGAACGACGGTACTCCCGGCCGCTTTCAGGGCCGCCACCATATCCCGCGATCCCATCCCGCGGGTCGGACCGATGGCGAGCGGTCCCGAAACCGGAACGGCCGGATCATCGGCTGCGTGAAACGCCCAGATCGGCATGTCTTTCAGCGCGGCGACATTGGCGGGGTCTCCGCCGCCGCAGACCGGCATGGCCGCGGCAAAGACATCCGGATTATTCTGGATAATTTTCCAGGTTCCAAATCCGCCCATCGATAAACCGGTGATATAGATGCGGCCAAAATCGATGGCATAGCTATGCTGAATATCGTCGAGCATTTTGAGAACCAGATGATAGTTGGTGTCATCGGTCCAATAACCGGTCGGCGGACATTGCGGCGCTGCTACGTAGCATGGATTCTTCCGTTGATTCTCCGGCGAGGCCCAGACCAGAGCGCCTTGATAGCCCAGCAATTGCAACGCATTGTCAGCGCCGCGTTCTCCCACGCCATGCAAAAAGATGACCAGCGGAAATCTTTTATCCTTTTCAGCGGCGGCGGGAAGGAACAAGCGATAATTTAACGTATTCCCATCGTTGTCTTTCGTGGCCAGCTTTTTGAAGTCATCGACGATCGGTGTTCGCTCTTTCCCGCTTTTCAGCTTTACGGCAGACGCCGGGTATTTCATTCCATTGGCTGCGATGATCTCCTTCACTTGGGTCACCTCGTAGTTCAGAGCATATCGGGTCGCCAGCCGCGCTTGGGGATCGTAAGTCATCGTCCCGGCAATGGCATCCTTAGGGTCCATCTCAATGATCACGTATTGGCCGCGTTTGCCCTTCGCGTCCCTGGCGGGAACATCATTGGGGTAAACTCTGGTAATGGTCCGCGCCGCGGTTTTATCGCCCACCGTAGCATTCACCGTATAAGTTGCGGCCGCTACGCCGGATTCTTCAATTGCCGTCCCATATTCGACAGCCAGCGCCGCCGCCACTTCCCCGGTGGGCAATACCTCGGTGATTAAAATAACGGAACTCGCCGCCTGGGCAAATGCTCGGGGTCCAATTGACGCGAGTACGGCGACCAATATAAAAAACCCAATGACGATACAATACCGTTTCATTGTTCGCACTCAACCTCCATTCCATATTTTCGTTCGACCCGGTAACCGGTTTACGGAACTCACCTTAATTTATATGACCTCATTCACTATTCATTGCTTAAATCCGCACCATTGGTGGCAATGACTTTTCGATACCAGTCAAATGATTTCTTTTTGATCCGGCGTAGATCTTTCAGATCAAATTCATCCCGGTTCACATAGACAAAGCCGTACCGTTTGGTGCAACCTTGGTAGGTACTCACCAAATCCATCGCCGACCATGGCGAATAACCCAGCAAGCGAACACCTTCGTGCAATGCAACCTGGCATTCGGCGATATGCGCCCGGAGATACTCAATCCGGTAGTCATCGTTGACCTTCCCGTTTTCTAGCGTATCCGGAACGCCGCAGCCGTTTTCCGTAATCAGCAAGGGCAATCGATAGCGTTCCCACAATTGGCGCAACGTCGCATGCAACCCGACCGGATCGATCGCCATCTGCAGGGATGTTTCCTTGACATATTGGTTTTTGACGCCCATGGCGATTCCGGGAGCTGATGACAGGGCGGTCATAAAGGCCCTCCGCTTGGCCGGCCCTTCCGGCTCATTTTCGAATTTCGGCCCCTCCGCATCGAGCGGCAGATAACGCACTGTGGTTGTTCCGTAATAGTTGAAGGCGATAAAATCCGGTTTGGCGTTTTGCAGCAATTCCATATCGCCCGCTTCAATAGCCGGAGCGCACTGATGGTCGAGAAACCACTGCCATAACGCTTCCGGGTATGCTCCCAGGCAGGCCACGTCCAAATACAGGCGGTTCCGCAATTGATCAAAATCCATCGCCGCCAGTACATCCCGGGGAGCGCTGGTTTCCGGGTACACCGCGACGATATTGGGCGCCGGTCCGATTTTCCCTCCCGGCACCAGTTCATGGCAGGATTGCACCGCTTTGGCCTGGGCTAAAAACATGGTATGGCAAATATCGTACTTCTCCTTGGCCGGCAACCGTTTTCGGCCGTCGCCGAGATAGACTTCATACAGAATCATCATATTCTGCTCATTGATGGTCAGCCAGTGTTTGACGCGGTCGCCGAAATGGTGAAACACGGTGCGGCAGTACCGATCGAAATCATCGATGATCCGGCGACTGCGCCAACCGCCGTACGCTTTCTCCAAAGCCAGCGGCAGGTCAAAATGGTATAGCGTGACCACCGGTATAATGCCGTGCCGAATCAGCTCATTGATCAAATGATCGTAGAATTGCAATCCTTTTTCGTTGGGCACCGGGTCATTGCCGTTGGGGAAGATGCGGGTCCAGGCGATGGAGAACCGGTATGCCTTGAGTCCCAGCTCCGCTAATAAGGCCACATCTTCCCGATAACGGTGATAATGATCGCTGGCGATCTTAAAATCGGTCGTTCCTTCGGGAATGGCTTTCACATCGGCGACCGACAGACCTTTGCCATCCTCGGCGTAGGCTCCTTCAAACTGAAACGCCGAAGTGGATGCCCCCCACCAGAAATCCTTGGGAAACGGTTTTACATTTTTAAAATCCATCAAACTCCCACCCTTTCTGACCAGTTTCCTTCCAAAACATTCCCGAAATAAACAATGGCACGCCTCCTGCTCCTCATGCTATTGAAGAAGCAAGAAACATGCCAAAACACTTCACAAATCGACCGCCGGTTGCTACGGCAAGTGATAATACTTGAAAATCGGATGAATAATCGGTAAACTTGTTTTATATGCAACGATCATGCTTGAAAAAAATAACGGGCCGGCGCGTTTTTTCATTCAACGCATCCGTTCAGCAAAATCGTTGCCGCGATAAGCGATCACCTGGCTTCTATATATGTCGCACTAAAAGCGTTGTGATAAACCCTGTCCGAAGGCCAGGGTGAACACAAAAGCTCAGAGAAGCAAGTGATAAAGTCGATTTTTTATCCTTTGAAAGAGTGATTTCCGAATTTGAGGACTTTATCACATGGCTTCTAAATATTCCGAACAAAAAACTTTGCGACATATTTTCCTTGCTGGATAAGATGAAATAAATTCCACTCTTTACCCTTTTCCAGCCATGCTTTAAGGCTGGAAAAGCTGGTTCGGATTATTTAATTCATCTTATATATACAAGTTCAAGGAGAAGGATTGAACCGTCTGGGAAGCTCAACATCTTCCAGCGATGCGATGGAGGGAATCCGCATGAGCCGAATCGACACCGTCTATGAAAAGCTGAAAGAGCTTAGTCAAGAAGCCGGCGTAACTACCAATGATCTGGCGGATGCGCTCGGGCTCAGCCGGGCCAATGTCAGCAGCGACCTGAATCAACTGTGCGAAGACGGCAAAGCGGCCAAAGAAGGGGTCCGGCCAGTATTGTACCGCGCCGTGGCCAGCCGGGAAACCGCAACCGAAGCCGGGCCGACGGCGCTGGATCGCCTGGCGCTGAAGAATCCCAGTCTTTTTCCAGCGGTTGAACAAGCCAAAGCGGCGGTCCTCTATCCTCCCAAGGGGATGCCCATCTTGATCCTGGGCGAAACCGGCACCGGAAAGTCCATGTTCGCCGGGCTGATCCATCAATACGCCGTGGAGATGGGACGAATGGCCGAGAATTCGCCCTTCGTCGTCTTTAACTGCGCCGACTATGCCAACAATCCCCAACTGCTGCTCAGTCAATTATTCGGCGTCAAAAAAGGCGCCTATACCGGAGCCGATTCCGATAAGCCCGGCTTAGTCGAAAAAGCGGACGGCGGCATTCTCTTTCTGGATGAAGTCCACCGGCTCCCGCCGGAAGGGCAAGAGATGTTTTTTACCTTTATGGATACCGGCGCCTATCGGAAGCTCGGCGAAACCGATGCCGGGCGGACAGCCAAGGTTCTCATCATCTGCGCCACCACTGAAAATCCGGACTCCGCCCTGCTGAAAACCTTCACCCGCAGAATTCCGATGATCATCCGGATGCCCAATCTAAGCGACAGGAACATGGAGGAACGATTTCACCTGATCAGCCAATTTCTGCGGGAGGAATCCTCCCGCCTCGGCAGGCCCATTTCAGTCTCGATCAATTCGATGAAATCTTTCCTGAGTTACCATTGTCCCCATAACGTCGGTCAATTGAAAACCGATATCCAGCTGGCCTGCGCCAAAGCCTATGCCGAGCTGGTATCCAATAAAAAGGAAACGATTAAAATCAACAGCATCGATCTTCCCGCTTATATCCGGGAAGGTTTGTACCGGGAGACGGAACACCGCCAATTATGGAACAAGCTTATCGGGATCAATAAAAGGTATTGCATCTTTGACAGCAGCGAGGAGCAGATCCTCTTTGAGGAAGAAGAAGAGAACATCTATGACATGATCGATCTCCGGGTGCATGAGCTGAAAAGCAAGGGCATCAGCGATGCGCAGCTGGAACAGGAGATGGCGAAGGATATCGAGGAATACTTCTCCAGCTATCTGCGGAGCGTCAATTCCAATCCCAGTTTCGCTAATCTTGAAAGCATCGTCAGTCCCGAGATTATTCGCGTGGTCGAAGAGATCATCCGCTTTAGTGAGGAAAAGCTGTCAAAGACCTTTAGCCAAAAAGTCCCTTACGGCATGGCGGTCCACATCGCCAACTCCATCGAGCGCATCAAGCGGCACAAGCGAATCGTCCATCCCCAATTGAACAGGATCCGGACCGAATTCCCCGAGGAATTCTCCACTGCAGTGGATTGCCTGAAAATCATCAACCGCGTGCTGGATATCACCATGCCGATCGACGAAGCCGGATTCCTGGCGATGTTCTTTGTCTATCATGAAGGCAGCGTCCGAGAGCCGCGGCGTCGGGTCAAGGTCATTATTATCGCCCATGGCGCCTCCACCGCGACTTCGATGGCGGAAACCGCCAACAGCCTGCTGGGAGTGGACTATGCCTTTGGCATGAATCTGCCGCTGGATGAGCAGCCGCAACAAGTCATCTCCAGATTAAAAAATCATCTGAAAGAATCCGCGCTCCCATTGGATATCCTGTTCCTGGTCGACATGGGGTCTTTGACCAATGTCGGCGAAGAAATCGAAAGAGAGTTCGGCATCCGGACCAAGACTATCCCTCTGGTCAGCACCTTGCACGGGATCGAGGCCACCCGTAAGGCGATGATGGGATATTCCCTGGACGAAATATACCAAGACACCTTGCAGGTCAATGACCTTTTAAATCCGGACCATTCATTGGCGCTCCAGGCAATGGAATCGGCCAGCCCCGAGACCATGGCCATCGTCACCCTCTGTACTACGGGTGAAGGCGGAGCCGGACTCCTCAAAAGCATCCTGGAAAAACATTTGCGATTGGGCGATTATCCTATGGAAGTGCTTCCCCTCAGCCTCGCCGGGAATGAGGGCATCGGCGCCAAGCTTGAGAATCTGCAGAAACGGTACCGGATCATCTGTCTGGTCGGCTCGTTTCAGGTCGCCAGCGACCTGCCCCAATTCGGCATCGCTGCGGTGCTAAATCAAAGCGCGCTGCCGGACATTCAAAAGCTGGTCGATATCGAAACGACTTACCGGACCATCGGCGATACCCTGGAAAACCATCTCAAGCACGTCAATGGCCGGTACGCCATGAAAGGAATCAAGCAGTTCATCGACAGCATCGAGAACCGTCTGCGCGTCAAGATCGACACCAGCGTACTGATCGGCATCGCCATCCACATCGGCTGCATGATCGATCGCTTGAAAGGCGGCGGAAAGATCGACCATTTCGAGGGGAAAGCGCGCTTTATCGAGGAAAACTGCGAGCTTTACCAAGTGATCAAGGGGAACTGCGAGATGCTAAATCAAAAATTTCAGATTCACATCTCCGATGACGAGGTCTGCAACCTGATGATCTTCTTTAACCCTAAAAATTATTCATGACATTCGAGGCTCAACCGTTCACCCCAGGTTCACTCCAATAAGGCGGCCGATCCCGAAAGTGATCGCCGCGGTGGCCAGCCCGAACAGTACCTGCCGCAATCCGGAGAGCAGCGGATGCTTGCCGGTCATCACGGTGATGAAGGCGCCCAGCGCGAAGAGTCCCGCGGCGCTGCAGACGGCACTGACCAGAATCCCGGCCACGCCCGTGAAGAAGAGATAAGGAAGCACCGGAATGATCGCCCCGACCGCGAAGAGCAGAAAGGAAGTGATCGCCGCTTCCCAGGCCGAACCGCCCAGCTCCGCCGGGTCGATTGCTAACTCCTCCCGGGCCAGCGTGTCCAGGGCGGTGGCGGGATCGGAGACCAGCCTGCCCGCCAATTGCCGGGCGGTCGCCTCTTCGATCCCCTTGGCTTGATAGATCAGGGTCAGCTCCTCGACTTCTTCTTCGGGAACCTCCTCAAGCTCCCGTTCCTCGATCTCCAATTGATGCTGGTACAGCTCACGCGAGCTCTGCACCGAAAGCCACTCGCCCAGGGCCATCGAGAGCGCGCCGGCCAGCATGCCCGCCACGCCGGTAATGAGAATGCTGCGGCCCGGCACGCCGGCGCCGGCCACCCCCATCACCAGGTTGAAGACGGAAAGCAACCCGTCGTTGGCCCCCAGCACCGCCGCGCGGAGCGCATTGCCGCCGGTGGCGCGGTGGCGTCCCTCGAAGCGGGCCAGCTCGCTCCCTTGCATGCCTTGGGTGGTCCGGGCCAGCTGGCCGAAGATCCGGGCGTGGGAACGTTCCTCGGCCGGCATGTTCGCGGCTTCGGCGTCGGCCTGTCCGTTGTAGCCGCCAGCCGCGGTCCGCTCCAGCGAGGCGATGGCCGGCAGGACAAAGGCCGGACCCATCCGGCCGGCCAGCCAGCCGAAGACCCGGGTGCGCCAGCCCGCCTTGAATCCGGGGACTTCCCGCCCGGCGGCGCGGAGCTTCCCCTCCCAAAAGGCGGCGTGCTTCTGCTCGGTCGCCACCAGCCGCCGGTAGATGTCGGCCAGGTCGGGATTGGGCTCGGCGGCGGCCAGCCGCTCATACAGCGCGATCGCCTCCCGTTCCGCCTGCAAGTTTTCCCGGTAGCGCCGGACTTCCGTATCGGATACCATGGCAGTCGCTCCTCAAAATAAAATTTCTGATTTCGAAATGATCTTACAATATTTTGCGGATCTTCACAACGAAAAGCCCGAACGAAATCAATAAGCGATCCGCCGCGCGGCAGTGAACGGGGATGAAGCGCCGCCCCCGGCACGGAACCGCGACGGCAAAGACACCGGCCAAACGCGCCGGTGTCTTCGAAGTGCCCATGGATTGCCATTCCTGTTTCAAAAGGAGGGCCCCGGATCAGTCGTGCCGGAGCGCCTCAATCGGATTCAACCCGCTCGCCTTGTAGGCGGGATACACGCCGAAAAACAATCCGACCAGCACCGAGAAGGTGAAGGCCACCAGGACCGCGCTGAGCGAGATCGTGATCGCCCAACCGATGATCTTCCCGACCAATAGAGCCAGGGCGCCGCCGGTGACGATGCCGATGATCCCGCCGACCAGGCTCAACGTGACCGCCTCGATCAGGAAGAGCACCAGAATCTGCTCGGGCTGGGCGCCGATGGCCTTGCGGATCCCGATCTCGCGGATCCGTTCGGTCACCGAAACCAGCATGATATTCATGATGCCGATCCCCCCGACCACCAGGGAGACGGCGGCGATCCCCGCCAGCAGCATGGTCATGATCTGCGTCATATCCTGGGCGGTTGCCAGAATCTCGGCCATATTGTTGATGGAGAAATCGTCCTCGTCGTCGAACTCCTCCAGCAAAGCCTTTTTGATCTGCTCCGAGACGATGGGAATATCGTCGGCGCTGCGCACCTGGATGCTGATCTCGCTCAGATTGCGGTTGCCGAAGATCCGCTCCTGGGCGGTGGTCAGCGGGATAAGCATTGCATTGTCGGCATTGCCGAAGCCGCTTTGGCCCTTGGAGGTCAGGACGCCTACCACTTGCAAGCGGACCCCGGCGACTTTCAGCTCCTCGCCGATGGGATTGGCCCCCGGGAACAACTGTTCCGCGAGATAGGAGCCGATCACCGCCACCCGGGCCGCGCCGGAAACGTCCTCCTCATTCAGGAAGCGGCCGTAAGCGACCTGGTAATTGCGGACCCGGGCATAGGCGGGCGTGACGCCGCTGATCGAAGTCTGCAGGCTGTTACCTCCGGCCTCGGCCAGTTTCGAGCCCCGGGCCGCCGGCGCCAGCTCCTCGATATAGTCGGACGATTCCCGGACCAGGGGCACGATGCTGTTGGTAATCTCGGAGGAGCTGTCCCGCCCCGACGTCACAATGAGCAGATTGGAACCGATCGCCGCGATCCGGTCGGTGATCTGCCGCTTGGCCCCTTCACCCAGGGAAACCATAGCGATGACCGCGCCGACCCCGATGATGATCCCCAGCATGGTCAGGAAGGAACGCGCCCTGTTGTTGAGCAGGTTCTTCATGGCCATCATCATATTTTCGCCGATCTTCACGCGGAAGCCACCTCCTTCTCCGCCCGTTTGGGCCGGATCACCTCGTCGGCGACCACCTGGCCGTCGCGAAAACGGATGACTCTTTGAGTGTACTCGGCGATGTCGGGCTCATGCGTCACCAGAACCACGGTGATCCCGCTCCGGTGCAGCTCCTGGAAGAGCGCCATCACCTCGACGCTGGAATGCGAGTCCAGATTGCCGGTGGGCTCGTCGGCCAGGATCAGGCGCGGGTTATTCACCAACGCCCGGGCGATCGCCACCCGCTGCTGCTGGCCGCCGGAGAGCTCCTTGGGCCGGTGCCGCACCCGGTGGGCCAGGTCCACCCGGTCCAGGGCCTGCTGCGCCATTTCCGCCCGCCGCTGCGCCGGAACCCCGGCATACACCAGCGGCAATTCCACGTTTTGCAACGCGGTCAGCTTCGGCAGCAGATTAAAGGATTGGAAGACGAAGCCGAGCTCTCGGTTGCGAATCGTCGCCAATTCCCGCTGGGTCCGTTCGGCCACCTCCTGTCCGTTCAACCGGTAGGAGCCCGACGTGGGCTGGTCGAGGCAGCCCAAGACATTCATAAAGGTCGATTTGCCCGACCCCGACGGTCCCATGATCGCGACCATCTCCCCTCTGGCGATGGTCAGCGAGACGTCGTTCAGGGCCTTGACTTCGATATCGCCGTCATGATAGATTTTTTTGATATGATTCAGCTCCAGCATGATCTATCGCCCCCCGAACGGCCCCATGCCGCGCTTGCCCGTTCCCGCCCCGGGATTGGCCGCCAGCACGGTCGGTTTCGGCACCGCCACGACGTCGCCCGCCTTGAGGCCCGATTTGACCTCCCAATACTTGCCGCTCTTCAGGCCCAATTCCACGGCGACCTGGACCACCCGGCCCTGCCGCCGCACCTTCACCAGATCCCGGCCGTTCTGGCGGGTCACTCCCGCCGCCGGCACCGCCAGCGCGTCCGGCAGCTCATGGGCCAGGACCGTCACATCCGCCATCATCCCCGGCATCAGGCCCCGGGTCGCGCCGTCCAGTCGGATCCGCACCGGGAAATCAATGATATCGCTGGCCGCCTGGCCTCCGGCGACGTTGCCGGCCTCCCGCCCCTGGGTGCTGATCTCCGTGACTACCCCGGGGTTTTGGCTCTGGCCGTCATCCTTCCCGGTCACCAGGGCGTTCTGTCCGGTCTTCACCGCGCTGATGTCGTTCTGATCGACCTGCGCCTCCACGATCAAGCCCTCCGGCTTCATCACCGTCGCCAATAACGTCTGCGGATCGATCTTGTCGCCCTTCTGCGCCTGAATCCAGGCTACTTTGCCGCTGAAGGGAGCGCGGATGAACAACCGCTCATTGTCAGCCATGTAATAACCGTCATTCCTGGCATTCAGGGCGTCCAGCCGTTCCTGGGCCTGTTTGACCTGCTCCCGGTAGATGGCGGCCTGTTGGTAATAGTTCTCCAGCTGCAGCGCATTCTTTTCCGACAGTTGGTTCAAATAGAGCTCGGTGGCAGCCTGTCCGGCCGTCTGAGTCAGATTCACTTTGGCCTGGTTCAGGGTAGACTTGGCGTCCAGCCACTGCGACTTCAGGGTGGCCGAGTCGATCGTCACGATGATATCGCCCTGTTTCACCATGTCGCCGGCTTTGACGTGCACTTTTTCCACCGCGCCGTCGTAATCGGCATAGAGATCCTTCTTATCAAGCGCCAGAACCTTGCCGGTGGCGTCGATCCGTTCGCTGAGATCCATCCGTTTTACGGTGTGGAAATCGTATTGCTTGGCCAGATCTTGGAGGCCGTTCGATTTCGGGAGGAAGAAATAGAGCGCCAGGGCGATGACGGCAATTCCTCCGATAATCCAGGCTAATCTCTTCTTCATCAAGGACTATTCCTCATTTCAGCGTTGAATTTTTCGATTGTTTTTGAATTGGTTTTTCCGGGCCAAACGATTGGTGAAGCACACCTCTATTTCATCGAATTTCGACGCTGAAAAGTTCCGCGGCGGCGGTATGATTTCACCGGTAAATCCCGCAACGGCTTCCAGATCTGGCAACTTCATTCTAAAGCAAAAGTCGCCCCGTTAAAGCTGGAACGACCGGGTCCAAGCCTCCTTCCCCCTGCGCCGCAGTTTTTTGATTGTCATCCCCCGCAGGATTGAGTTATAATAAGCCAGACAAGCGTGAACGTTTCATCCTCCCAATATTCGCACGACGCTACGCGCTGAATCGCACCTTTGCCGAGAGCGGCCCCGGTGTAAGCCAAGGAGAATGACAATATGCAGCAACCCGATACCGCCCGGCTTTGGAGCAAAGACTTCCTGCGCGTAGCCGTACTGAACTCGCTGATCTTTCTGGCGTTCCAGATGCTTTTGCCGACCATCCCGCTGTACGTCAAGCGGTTGGGCGGCAGCGACGGCGAGGCCGGCCTGGTCATGGGGGTCTTTGCCATCTCCGCCGTGCTCATCCGGCCTTTGATCGGACAAACGATGGACCGTTACGGACGCAAAGGCATTTTCCTGGCGGGCCTGCTGCTGTTCGGAGCGTCGATCCTCGCCAATACCCTGGCGTCCTCCCTGATATTGCTGCTAATGGTGCGGTTGCTCTATGGTTTCGGCTGGGGCAGTTGCCAGACCGCCGCGACGACAGTGGCCTCCGATCTCATCCCCAAGACCCGCTTCGGTGAGGGAATCGGCTATTTCAGCCTGACCGGCACCGTCACCATGGCGCTCGGTCCGGCCCTGGGGATGTTCCTGGTAAACCGGCTCGGTTTCGGGCCGATGTTCCTCAGCGCCGCCCTCCTGGCCGGCGTAGCAGCCTGGCTGGCGCTCACCATCGCCTATCCCCGCTGCCCGGCGGTTCCGGAGCGACTCTCCCTGGTGGAGCGGACCGCCATCCCGGCCACCGCGGTCGGCTTCTTCGTGGCCATGACGTACTGCGCGGTCATCACTTTCCTGGGGCTTTACGCCACTGACCTCGGAATCGGCAATGTCGGACCGTTCTTCACCGCCTATGTCGTCGCCCTGCTGGTGACCCGGCCGTTTATCGGCCGAATCGCCGATCGTTACGGTTTTGCCGTGATCCTCGTTCCGGGACTCCTTCTCACCGGCGCGGCCATGCTCCTGCTCTACCTGGCCCGGGACCTCGGTGCGTTCCTCTGGGCGGGCCTGCTCTTCGGCCTCGGTTATGGCAGCGTCAATCCGGGGCTGACCGCCATGGCGGTCAAGGACGCCCCTTCCGAGCGGCGCGGTGCGGCCAACAGCACCTTTTTCACAGGCTTCGATCTCGGGGTGGGCCTCGGCTCCATTCTCTGGGGGGCAGTGGCCCAGATCGCCGGTTACCGGATGATGTATCTCTGGACCATCGTCCCGATCTGCCTGGCTTTGTTCTGCCTGCTCGCCCTCGGCCGCAAAGAAAGCCTCCGTCCGGCATTGGAACGGGCGGAATGAGCGGGAAGCGCCGCAAACCGTCCCAACTGAACTGGTACCCTCCAAACTCTCTCCCACCGGTACTGCACTTTTGGCCGGATCTCTGCTTTAATTAGATAAGTTGAATGGAATATTCCCCTTCATTGCGAAGGACGGAAAAAGCGGAGGAAGAACCATGTTCCGGTTCGATGGTGGCGGCGGAGAGTGCTACGCGGTGGCGGCGGCCCTGTTATGGGGGCTGAATTACGTCGTTGTCAAGCTGGTCCTGGCGGGCGTTTCGGAGGGGCAGTTTCTGTTGCTGCGCTTTACGCTGAGCCTGGCGGCGCTGGTGATCTGGTTGCGCTGGACCGGAGAAGACCTGCGTTTCCGGAAGGAACACGGCACGGCCATTCTGATCCTCGGCCTCCTCGGCGTGGGTTGCTATAACATTCTCTGGACGTACGGCATTCATCGCACCACCGCCGCCAATGCCGCCTTGCTCATCTCGACCTCGCCCATCTTCACCGGCTTGTACTCCGCCATCCGGGGCGAGGAGCGGCTGACCTCGCTGAATTGGGCTGGAATCCTGGCCGCCTTCGGCGGCATCTTCCTGATCATCCATGGCGGCGCTTCCGGCGGAGGGCTCCAAATGAACGCCGCTTATCTGTGGGGCGACTTGCTGGTTCTGGCCGGAGCGTTGCTGTTCTCACTCTATGGGATCCTCGCCAAACCCCTGCTCAACCACTATTCTCCGGTGAAACTGACTACCTTGGCCATGGGCTTCAGCCTCATCTTGCTGATCCCGTTCAGCCTGTACCAGAGTCCGATTCCAACCTGGTCGGCCTTAAGCCTCCGCGGCGGCCTCGCCATGGCCTATATCGTGCTCTGCGGGACCGTGGCGGCGTTCTCCTTTTGGTATCACGGGATTCAAAAATCCAATCCGATCCGCACCATCATCTTTCATTACCTGGTTCCGGTCACCAGCATGCTGCTGAGCCCGCTGCTTTTGGGGGAGCGTCCGGGACGCCACCTTTGCGGCGGGGCGGCCTTGGTCCTGGCGGGTCTACTCGCCTCGGGCCGGCGGAAGCGGGCGTTGGCCGCCCCGCCGGCCGACCGCTCAGCCTGAAGCGGCCAGCGCCTTCCGGAGCCGGTTGATTCCTTCGCGCAGTTCCGCCTCGCTCAAATGGGCGTATCCCAGGATGAGCTGACTCCGGTGGCGGCCCGGAATGGCGGCGTGCGCCTCCACCGGCACGGCGCCGACCCCGGACTGTTCCAGCCTTTCCAGCAAGTCCGGCGTGAACTCGACCCCCGCGAACTCGGCCACGATATGCATTCCGGCGGCCCCGCCGTGAACGGCGACTCCTTCTCCGAACGCTCCGGCCAGACAGTCCAGCAAAACATCGCGTCGCTTTTGATAGACTTTCCTCATCCGGGCGATATGCCGTTCCAATTGGCCGCTCTCGATGAAGCGCGTCAAGGTGAGTTGATTCAGGGAGTTGGAGTGATGATCGCCGAGCCGTTTCCATTCCCTGAACTGCTCCACCAGGGGGAGCGGCAGGACCAGATAGCCGAGGCGCAGCGAGGGAAAGAGCGTCTTGCTGAAAGTGCCGGCGTAGATCACCCGGTCCGGGGCCAATTCCTGCAGCGAGCTGACGGGCAGGCTCCGGAAGCGGAACTCGCTGTCATAGTCATCCTCCACCAGGTAGCAACCGGCCGTCCGGGCGAAGCGGACCAATTCCAGCCGGCGTTGGACGGGCAGGATCCCGCCCAGCGGAAATTGGTGCGACGGGGTGACGAAAATAAAGGCCGGACGGCCTCCGGCCGGCAGCCGCGCGGTGACGATTCCCTGGCCGTCCACGGGGACGGGCAGCAGCCGCGCGGTATGATAGCCGAAGATCTGCCGGACATTGCGATTGGTGGGATCCTCCAGCCAGGCCTCGCGGTCCGGCCCGAGCAGGCACTTGGCAACCAGCGTCAGCGCCTGTTTGGCGCCGGTGGTCACCAGGATCTGCTGCGGATCGCAGCGGATCCCCCGGGTCTTCTGCAGGTACGCCGCCAGGGTCTGGCGCAGCTCCGGCCGGCCCTGCGGGTAATCATAGCCCAGAGCGGTCAGGGGCGCTTCGTTCATGATCTGCAGCGCCAATCGGCCCCACTTGTAGCGGGGAAACAGCTCCAGCGCCGGCGTGCCGCTGTGAAAACAGATCGTATCCGCCGCCAGCGGCTGGCTCGCAAACGCCGTCAGCCGGTATTCCGCCATCGTCTCCGGAACGGCCGGGCAAGCCGCTCCCTCGGCCACATAGATCCCGGAACCGGGCACGCTGGCCAGATACCCTTCGGCGATCAGCATTTCATAAGCTTCGATCACCGTATTCCGGGAGATATTCAGATTCAGGGCCAACTCGCGGGTCGAAGGAAGCTTCTCGCCGGCCGGCAATCCGCCGTCCAGAATCATCCCTCGAATTTGCCGGTAGATCTGTTGGATGTAAGGGTTGCCTGCTTCCTTCCGCAGATGGATATGGACCATGCCGTCACTTCCCAGCCTGTGGATTCAACGGCGGCCTCAGCCGTTGCCGAACATGGCGTCGCAAAGAGCCGCGCCGGTCCGGGTCCTGAAATACTTCTCCCGAATGCTCCGGACTGCCGGCGGCTCCATGCCGTCTTCAAAGATATTGACCAGGAAGTCGGCTTCCACCAGGATCTGAAAGTCCAATCCGTCGATCCGGGCGTAGCTGTGGTGGTGGCCGATGAGAAATGCCAAACGCTCCCGGAAGCCGGCGGACAGCTCCATATCGGCCAACAGCTCCAGCGCCACGCCCGGCCCCAGTTCTTCCTGATAGTGGGCGGCGGCGGATTGATAGCGCAGCTCCGCCTCTTTGATCCCGATATCGTGCAACAGCGCCGCCGTCTCCAACAGGATGAGTTCGGCGTCGGGGAGGCCCTCCATGCTCCCGATATGGACCGCCAGGCTATGGACTTTCAGGGCATGATTGATCCGCCGCAGATCCTTGCCGAAATACCCGATCATTCTCCCTTTGACTTGCTCAACCGGAGCATTTTCCATGTTTTGTTCCTCCTTTATCCATGGGTTCAAGCGAAAATGCCGGAACCCATGATTGAACCAAAATTACGAGCACTACCCGTCTCCGGTATCTCGACCCGCTTTTTTGATCGTCATGGTAAATCCAGCATTTCCCGGAACTTGTCGACTACGGCCGCCCCAGCTTTGCTCCGGGCCGGTTCCGGCGGCGCGGTTAGCCATTCATCCTCGTCCGCCGCGTCAACATCTTCCACCAGCGCTTGGCCATACTCCTCCCAAACCGCATATAGCGCCCGGTAATCTCCTTCCATCAACTGGTGGCGAATTCTGGTCAACAACGCCAGGAGTGGGTCATTCGGTTCATAATCCGTACGGTCGGTTTCGCCGTCAACTTCGTCTGCCGTTTCCGCATCATCGTCCTCCATAAAGTCCCAGTCATCGTCGGAACCCAAATAGTCACCTTTCAGGCGGCAGTGAATTGCCACCACTACGCGCTCGCCATAACAGGCAATATCGATTCCCAAATCTTCTTTGCCTCTAAAATCGTACTGCTGAAGCTCGGCCTGTCGTTCAGGGGAAGCGTTAAAGGCGATCGCCAATAACCACCAATCATAGCTCTCGGAGTACATCACATCATAATAGTCGCGCATCAACGCTTCCCAACCGCCCGGGATGTCGTAGCCATCCACGTTATATACGAAACTGACCGTCCGGGGCGTCGGCCGCGCCCGGCTTGAAAGTCCGGCCACCGCCCGGCGGGCTTCCTTGCCGAGCGGTTTGTCCACCGCCGCAAACTCATAGGATGTGGAGCTATGATCGGACGCAAACCCGTTCCGAATACTAATAATCTTCACGATCAGACAACCTCCCTTTCAAAATCCAGCGCGGATAGGCATGACCGGTTTCGTCTCCGGCCTCATCAGTAACCCAGTCGGCGATCTCGTCCAGCGTGGCAAACGGAGCCCCTCCCGAAGTAAAGCCGATACTCTCCTGAATGTCGAGCAACAACTCGTGATCCGCAGCGGCATAACCATAGTAAGCAGTCAGTCTGCGTCCGGTGGAACGCGGATCGCTATTCCGCAACCCCGGGGTATCCTTCAATTCCCGGACCGCCCGTTCCTGGCCGACTCCGTAACGTTCCATGTACTGGGCGACACTGATCCCGCCATGCTTTTGGCAGTATTCTTTCAGATCCAGTTTTCGCCCTGCTTTTCCAAGCCGGGGCGGCTCCGGATAAACCGGGCCGGGACAACCGGGATCCGCGCCCCAAAAATCGTCGGCAAATACCCGGCAACCGCCGCACTGATATTTGGCTTTGCAAATGCCGCAAGCCGTCTCCTCAAACCCGCCTTTCTCCCGGAAATGGCGGTATGACCGTAACCGCGGCGACCGCGCCCAAAGCTCGCGCACCGGATCGGTCAGGATATTTCCAATCCGGCATTCGGAGTGAATGAGTTGCGAACACGGAAAGATCGAGCCGTCGGGCGTCAGCGCCAGAATGCGCTCAGCGGCCGCGCAACCCTTGATTCCGGCGGCGGAAGCCTTATCCGGCGCCAGGAATCGTTGCAGGAAGCTCAAACCGCAGTCAACCCGGATATCCAACTCCGGAAAATTACGGACCGTTTGCGCCAAAACGGTTTCAAACCGGCGTAAAGTTTGCGGGGTCGGATTTTGCTTGATCCAACGTCCGATTTCGGCCGGTGGCTTATAGCGCAGCAGAATCAGCCGGGAGATTCCGGTTTGCGCAATCAGTTCACAGATGGTCGTGAAGTTCCGGATCACCGTATTGGACAAGATCAAATTAACGCCGCAAAACAAGCCTAAATCGGCGGTGGCTTTCAGCAAATCGGATAGCCGGGAGATCTCCGTCCGCGGCGACCCCAGTAACCGTTCGTCCCTCAAGCCAAAATGCAGCGAGCGAACCTCTCCGGCCAGGCGGCGGAGTAAAGGCGGAGCGATCCGTTCCAGCCCGGTGGTGACATGGACCACCATGCCATTTTCCCGTGCCCGGGCGGCGAGTTGCGGCAAATCCTCCCGGACTAACGGCTCGCCGCCGCCCATCGCCAATTGGAAGACGCCCCAAGCCGCCAAGGTATCCAACATCTGAAAAGCGGCAGCGGTCGTCATTTCCATTTGAAACTCGCCCGGAAAGCGGGCCGTGTAACAATCCGGGCAATTGGAGGGGCACCGGTACGTCACCGCCCAATGGACCGTTTCCGGAGCGACCAGCCGTCCCGTTTCGGGCCAAACCGGCCGCGGCCCGGAAGCGTCGAGGCCTGAAGCCTGGTCGTCGCAAACCGGTATCATTTCGTCGCGTTTAACTTGACGTTGAATAACACCCCGCTGCAAAAACTGCTTCATGATGCTGGCAACTCCGGCCCGGGCAGTTTCATGATTGCCGTGAAGGACTGGAGCATTTACCGGGATCCCCTGGCGCGCCATCCATAACAAACTAAAGGCTTCCCGGTCAAGTTCCATGGTGAGACCGGTTTTCGTATCAAAGGCGATCCCCCCGAAACTTTCGCGACGTAACCGCACATTGCCGGATAGAAGATAATAATCTCCTTCGTTTAACAAATTGAGTTCCTCGTTTTTTATTGATTTGTCGTAATATTTCGATCCGTTCCGATAAATCCCTTTCGCAAACGCAAAGATAAAGAAATCGTATATCGCAACTTTCCCAATTCAGTGTAGCTTCTGAAGTCCCTTCGTTGGCGAGCGCCGTTTTTTATTCCCCGTTTGATTCCGGCTTGCCGAAGTAGGTTAAGCCAAAGAACGTCAATCCGGATCAAAAATCCGATTCCCAAGGACAAATTTCAATTTTTGATCCATGAATTTTAATTCTTCAGCCGGGAAATACGGTTCTCCTGGTGGAATTTTCAATTTTCAAGACGGAAAATTCGATTTTCGAGAGCAATATTTCAATTTCCGGAATCAAAATTCCAATTCTTTATTCCGAGATTTCAATTCTCCATCTTGAAATTTCAATTTTCCACTCCGGAAATTCTATTTTCATGATGGAAAATTCAATTATCCGCCCGACAAATTTATTTGGCTGGGCCATAATTACGATTTCGAAGATGAATTAATCATTTTTACGCCAATCTTAAATTATTCTCCCGATCGAAATGAAAATGAATGAATTCAGTTTTTTCGCTGAGCCGGCTCTTTCCCGCCGGCCCGGCGCCAATTCCACGGCTGCCGCGCCGCGCGGCGGCGGGATCAACTGTTTACCGTACTGCAATGTAACGGACCAGGACTTTGCGGTTCACCGTTGAAATGCATTACATGGGGGGAGTTGACCTTAAATGCCTGGTAAAAAGTTTAAAATACAGATTGCTTTTGCCAGGGATGGGTGGAAAAGGAGTTTAACAGATTACAAGGAGAGTGGACAGCATGAAATGGTTCAATGATTTACCCATCCGATTCAAGATCGTCATCAGTACCGGCATCCTGCTGATACTCGCTTTCGGAGCCGTCGGCCTGGTCTCGTACCGGGCGGCGCTGGACGCCATGGAGCAGAGCACCAGCTCATTGATGATGAATACCGCCAAGAACAGCGCGCACTTGGCGACCAGGGAGATCGAGACGCTGATGGCCAAGGTGGAAGGCCTGGCGGTCCGGCAAGAGATCCGCTCCATGAATTGGCCGGTCCAGTTGGCGGTGCTCCGCGCCGAGATGCAGCGGATCGGCTGCTACCGCATGGGTGTGCTCGACCTGGACGGCAACGCCCGCTATACCAGCGGCGAACCGAAGAATTTGGCGGAACGCCCCTTCTTTCAAAAGGCGCGCCAGGGGATCACCAATATCAGCGAACCCTTGACCAGCAAGAACGATCAAAAGACGGTCGTCGTGATCGCCAGCCCCATCCGCGATCAGGCCGGCCAGGTCCGCGGGGTGCTCTTCGCCACTTTTGACTGGTTTGGGGTGGGCCAGCTGATCAAGAATATCGAGGTGGCCGGCGGCCAAGGCTATGCCTTCATACTGGACCAAAACGGCACGACCATCGCCCATCCCCGGACCGAACTGGTGGTCCGGCAGGATAACAGTTTCGCAAACGTGAAGAAAGACCCCCGGCTCAAGGAGCTGGTGGCCCTGGAACAGCGCATGGTGAAGGGCGAGTCCGGGGTCGGCGGCTATCCCTATCAGGGTTCCGCCAGGCTGATGGCCTACGCCCCGCTCCCCGGGATCGGCTGGTCGCTGGCGATCACCGCGCCCAAGGCGGTCCTTTTCAAAGGAGCCTATGACCTCGGGCGGAACTTTTTGCTGATCTCGCTGACCGCGCTGGTCCTGGTGCTCGGAAGCATCTTTTGGATCACCCGGACCTATGTCAGCCGGCCCATTGCCCGGCTGTTACAGGCCGCCAAGCAACTGGCGGCGGGCGATATCCGGGTGAACGTGGCGGCCTCCTCCGGGGACGAGATCGGCGACCTGATGCACGCCTTCGACGAGATGACCGCCAACATCCGGGAACAAGCCCAGGTTGCGGGGCGGATCGCCGCTGGCGATCTGGATGTCGCCATCCGGGCCCGTTCCGACGCGGATATCCTGTCCCACAGCCTGAGCCGGATGGCCGAGTCGCTGCGCAACCTGATCGCCGAGGCCGACCGGCTGACCCATTCGGCCATCTCCGGCGATCTGCGGGCCCGGGGCGACCAAGCCCGCTTTGAAGGCGCCTACGCCGCGATCATCGCCGGGTTTAACCAAACCCTGGACGCGGTGATCCAGCCCTTGCAGATGACGGCCGGATATATCAGCCAAATCGGCCGGGGCGAGATTCCGGCCAAGATTACCGACAACTATCCCGGCGACTTCCGGCAGATCAAAGAAAGCATCAACGCCTGCATCGACGGCTTGGGCGCCCTGGTCGAAAGCAACGCGGTGCTGCAGCGGATGGCGTTGAACGACTTCACGCTGGACTTGGAAGGGGATTACCCCGGCGTCTACGGCGAGATTACTCACGCCATCCATGAGGTCCGCGAATGCCTGCTGACGATTCAAAGGGTCACCAACGCTCTGGCTCGGGGCGATTTCCACGCCTTGCCCCTACTGAAAGAGGCCGGGAAGCGCAGCGAAAATGATCAACTGCTGCCGGCGTTCGTGGCGATGATGGAAAGCGTGCAAGGACTGATCCACGAGTCGTTGCGCCTGTCCGAGGCGGCGGTCGCCGGAAAGCTGGAGGCGCGCGGCGACGCGGCGCAATTTGCCGGCGACTACGGCCGGGTGATCGCGGGTTTTAACCAAACCCTGGATGCAATCGTCGCTCCTTTGCAAGACGCCATGAAGGTGCTCCAGAAGATGGGCGTCAACGATTTCTCGCTGGAGATGGATCGGGAGCAGTACCAGGGAATGCTGCGCCAGTTTGCGGCGGAGATCAATGCTGTCCGCGACCGGCTGCTCAGTTTGCAGGATATCGCCGTCCGGGTGGCCGGCGGCGACACCTCCCGCCTGGCGGAGTTCCGGGAGATCGGCAAACGCTCCGAACATGATCAGCTGCTGCCCGCTTTCACCGCCATGATGCAGAGCATTCAGAACCTGATCGACGAGGTGAACCGGCTGTCCGGCGCCGCACTGGCCGGCGACTTGACGGTCCGCGGCGATGCCGGACGTTTCGCCGGCGGCTACCAAAAGATCGTAACCGGATTCAACCAGACGCTGGATGCCGTTCTGGCGCCCATCGCCGAGGCCTCCGGCGTCTTGCAGCAGATCGCCGAGGGAAACCTGGATACCGGGGTGACCGGAGCCTATCAGGGGGATCATGCCCGGATCGCCCGGGCCGTGAACCACACCCTGTCCTCCTTCAACCAGGTGCTGCTGGAGTTGGATCGCGCCGCGGCGCAAGTGGCCATCGGCGCCGAACACATCTCCGACTCCAGCCAGGTTCTCTCCCAGGCCGCCACCGAACAGGCCAGCACCGTCCAGGAGATTACCGCCTCGATGACCGAGATCGCCGCCCAAACCCGTCAAAATGCCGTCAACGCCGGCCAGGCCAACCAGCTTTCGGGGGCCGCCCAAGAGCAGGCCGCCCTGGGCAACGACCGGATGCAGCAGATGCTGGCGGCGATGGCGGAGATCGCCGCGGCCTCCACCGACATCTCCAAGATCATCAAGGTCATCGATGAGATCGCTTTTCAAACCAACATCCTGGCCCTGAACGCGGCAGTCGAGGCGGCCCGCGCCGGCCAGCACGGCAAGGGTTTCGCGGTGGTGGCCGAGGAAGTCCGCAACTTGGCGGCGCGCAGCGCCACCGCTGCCAAAGAGACCACCGCGCTGATCGAGGGCTCCGTCCGGAAGGTGGCGGCGGGAACCGCAATCGCCAATGAGACGGCGGAGGCCCTGACCCGCATCGTCGAGGGGGTCTCCCAGACCGCCGTCCTGGTCGGAGAGATCGCCGCGGCCTCCAACGAACAGGCCACCGGCATCGCCCAGGTCAATCAGGGCCTCCATCAAGTAGCCCAGGTCACCCAGACCCATACCGCCACCACCGAGCAGAGCGCGGCGGCCAGCGAGGAGCTGGCGAGCCAGGCCGAGCGGCTGAAAGGCATGCTCCTGCGGTTCAAACTCAAAGGCAATTCCGTTCCGGCCGGGGATTCGGCTCTGGCGGACCCGGCGCGGGACGGAGCCGGTGAAACCATCCGCCCGAGCCGGCGGCCAGTCGCGGCGGCCGGCGGGGATCAGCCCCTTCCGAATCCGCTGGACTTCGGGAAGTACTGAGCGGCGTTTTTCGCATATCTCATCATGGTAGCAAGAGACCCTTCGCAGTAAGCGCAATGTCATCAAGCTATCGTGGAAAAATTTAGCTGGCAAAATTGAACGCCAACCGGGGCATGAATGCCCCGGTTGGCCCGCATATCGTCTACATCGTAGGCACCGTTGAAACCAAATTCCAAGATATGTAATCATCGCTTGACGACATTGCGCTTACCGCGAAGGGTCTCTCGGCTTGAGCGCGATCCCAAGCGGCGTTCCGGTCGGCCGGCCGCCTTATTGGAGATCGGCCATAATCTTTCCGATATGTTCCAGGCTCTGGCGGGCGGCGCTCTCCGCCGCCGGCCGCGGCAGGCACTCCACGCCCATGAAGCCCTGATAGCCCGCTTCCTTCAGGCTCGCCACGATCCGCCCGAAATCCAAGTGGCCCATTCCCGGCGGCCAGCGGTTGCTGTCGGCGAAATGAATATGCGCCAAATACGGCGCGGAGGTTTTGATCGCCGCCGCGATGTCGGACTCCTCGATATTCATATGAAACGTATCCAGGTGCAGCCCCAGGGCAGGCGAGCCGATGCTCTGGATGAAAGCCACGGTATCGGCGGCTGAATTCAGAAAATTGCTTTCATAGCGGTTAATCGCCTCCAGGGTCAGCGTCACGCCGGATTGGGCCGCATAGGATGCGCACTCGCTCAGGCAGGCGACGATCCGTTCCCGGGTGGCCGCGGTCTGGCCGGGGTCGGCCGGCAGGTTGCCTTTGATGGTGCCGATAATGACCTTGGTTCCCAGTTGGGCCGCAAAATCGATCTGATCCCGGATCCGTTGCACCGCCATGGCGCGGATTCCCGGATCGGGGTCGGAGAAACAGAGCCGTTCATCGACATACGCCTGTCCGGTGCCAATGGTCGAGACGGCCAGCCCGGTCCGGCGCAATGCCTCCCGGATCGCGGCGCGGTCGATGGCCTTGGGATCGCGGATATGCAACTCCACCGCGGCAAATCCCAGGCGGGCGGCGTGCTCAATCTCGGCCGCATACTCTCCTTGCAGCACAATCGGGGCGAACTTCGATCCCGGAGTGGAAATGGTAATGCTCAATTGCATGAAGTCGTCCTCCATTCATAAGTTACTCAGCCCGCAACCCCCGCGTCATCCCTTGACGCCTCCCTTGGTCATTCCGCCGACGATATACTTCTGCAGGAAGGAGTAGAAGACCACCGAGGGAACGCAGGCGATCAGGGCCGCGGCCATCAAGGCCGGCCAAACCACCCGGTACTCGCCGACGCTGTTGGCGATGCCCAGGGTCACCGTGGTCACCGTCTCCGAAGAGGTCAGGCACAACGCCCAGAGCAAGTCGCCCCAGGCCAGCAGGAAGGCGAAAATTCCGGTGGCCACCATCCCCGGCACCGATAAGGGCAGAATCACTACAAAGAGCGCCCCGATCTTGGTGCAACCGTCCACCAGGGCCGCTTCGTCGAGTTCCCGAGGCACGCTGTCGAAATAGCCTTTCAGCATCCAGGTGCAGAAGGGCAGGGCCACCGCGGTATAGCCCAGGGTCAGCCCGAAATGGGTATCAAAGAGGCCGAATTGATTCAAGACTTTGAAATACGGGCCGACCAGCAATACGCCGGGAATCATCTGGGTGCACAACACGATGGTCATGAACGGCTTGCGATAGGCGAACCGGAACCGGGAGACCGAGTACGCCGCCAGCCCGCCGAAGAGGGTGGAAATCAGCGCGGTCGGCCCGGCGGTCAACAGGCTATTCATGAAGTATTTCAAGAACGGCTTCATCTGCCACATATACTCAAACCCGAAAACCGTGGCCACTTTCGGCAGCAAGGTCGGGGGAATGGCCAGCGCCTCCTGCTCGGTCTTGAGCGCGGTCGACGCCATCCAGGCGACCGGGAACAAAATGAAGATGCCCACTAAAAACAGCATGAAATAGACTGAACGGGTGAACCAGACTTTTTTGGCCTTGGGTGATAACAACATCGCTGTCCTCCTAATCCGCCAGGATCCCTTTGATATACGGGATGCTAACCACCAGCATAAAGACGCTCATCACAATGGCGATCGCCGAAGCGTACTCGAACTGGAAGAACTGAAAATACTGTTTATAGATCGTGGTAACCAGCACGTCGGTGAGTGTCCCGGGTCCGCCCCCCGTCATGGTCATCACCAGATCGATCTGGCGGAACTCCCACACTGTCACCAGGGCCAATACCACGGCGATACTCTTCTTCAGGTTGGGCAGGGTCAGATAGTAGAAGCGTTGCCAGACATTGACCCCGTCGATGGCGCCCGCCTCGTAAATATCGTGGGGTATCGTCTGCAGCCCCGCCAGCAGCACCAGCATCACATAGGGGAAGCCGCGCCAAATATTGGCCACGATGATGCTGAACATCGCGGTGGAGGGAGTGCTCAGCCATAAAATGGGTTCATGAATGAAGCCCAGCTGCATCAAGACTGCATTGATGATCCCCGAGACCGGATTGTACATCCAGCGCCACGTGGCCGCCGTGACGACGCTGGGAATCATCCAGGGCAGGATGGTCAGCACCCGGAAAAAGCCTTTGCCGCGAATCGTCTGATTCAACAGCAGCGCCACCGCCAGCCCCAGAACGAAATCGCCCAGCACCGACAGGGGTACAAAGGTTAACGTGTTTTTCAAGCTGTTCCAAAACTCCGGGTCGGAAAACAAGCGGGTATAGTGATGAAAGGTGAAGTCGTACTTGTCAAAGGTGATGCCGAAGCTCAGCGTCAAAGTGGACACGATCGGAAACAACAGGACGAAAAAGAGCACCAGCGATGCGGGCAGCACCAGCAGCAAAGCCAACATTTTGTCACTCATCGGTGATCTCATGAATCTACCCCCAAATTCCGGGGGATGGGTTAAAACCCCATCCCCCGGCCTTCAATCGCGGAAATTACTGATTCTTGTAGCGGGCGATAATCGCGTTCACTTTGGCGGAAGCATCCCGGATGGCTTGCTCGGCCGGCTTGATTTTGACGAGGGCCTCTTGGGCGGCGACGATAATCGCATCGTTGACTTCGCTCATTCCGATGAACATCGGCATCGCTTTGCCGTGAGGAATCTGGGATACGATCACGCTGGCGAATTTATCGTTTTTGACCAGCGGCGATTCGCCGACGTCCTTCCGGGCGGAGGTGACGCCGTTGTCCTTGAAGATCTTGAGCTGAACGTCCTTGCTGGTCAAGTATTTGACCCATTGCCAGGCGGCGTCTTTATGCTTGGTGTAGGCGCTGATTCCCCAGAAGTCCATCTGGGCGAAGGTGACTTTCTTCTTGCCCACCGGCAACGGCGCGCAGCGCAACACCTCGGCGGCTTTCAGCGCCGGGTTGATCCCGTCGATGATCGAGATGGTCCAGCCGGAACCGAACTTCATCGCGACCTTCTCCTGGGCCATGTAGGTCCGGACGTCCTGGGCCGACATCTCGTTGGGGGTCGGCGGAGTGATCCCTTCCTTCAGCAAGAGATCGACGTAGAATTTGAAGGCTCTGATGGAATCGGGCGAATCCAGCATCGATTTGGTCATCTTGGCGTTAAAGATATCGCCGCCGAAGGACCAGAGGATCGGGAAGAAACGGCTGATCAGCGAGGCGCTCTTGTTGGCGACCATGCCGAAGCCCCATTGATCCTTGCCGTTGGTCAGTTTCTTGCCGTACTGGACGAACTCGTTCCAGGTCTTCGGCGGTTTGTTGGGATCCAGGCCGGCCTTTTTATACAGCTCGGTATTGTAGAAAAGGACGATGGTCTGGTCGCTGTCCGGCATCGCCATGATCTTGCCTTTTTGGACGCAGATGGCCTTGGCGTTATTGGCGAATTGATCGAAGAACCCTTTATGCTCCTTTTTGATCAGCGGCGTCAGGTCCAGCAGGTAATCTTTCATGATATAGGGCGGAATGTCCTGAATCTCGCAGTGGACCACGTCCGGAGCGTTTTTCGCTTCGGAGGCGATCACGAACTTTTTAGCCTTCTCGGGCTGCGAGACGGGTTCAAAGCGGATCTCCACGTCGGGATGGAGCTTCTCATAGTCGGCCTTGATCTCTTTGAGGCATTTGAGCCATACTTCCTCGGTCATATGCCAGTCCTGGAACCGGACCACGGTCTTGGCGGCCAGAATCTGATTGGAAAAGGCCAATAATGCTACCAGGCAAATCAGGAATAACTTCTTCACTCAATCTCCCCCTCATTGTTTTTATCGTTTCAGTGGACCGTACGGTTTGCCGGGATCACCTCCTCCCGCCTGGTTTTTCTAGCGGGTTGACGCCTATAAGCCCAGGAACGCCGCGTTATCGCGGACGTGCCTGTCAAAGAGGACTGGGCATGGAAATGCAACAAGGAATCCGAGGCTGAAAAACGGAACGGAAATTGGAAATATTGCGTTCAGGTTAATGATGTTTGACTAAAATGTAACACAAGCACTGGCGGGCCAGCCAGTGCTCATGTTCATTATTTTAGTCATGATTATCCGCGGCGGGTATGACTGGAGTCATGTGCGGGAGTCGCGAGGCGGGTCGTTTCCGGCCGGTCGGACTACAACAGGCCGTGCATGATGGCGAAACGGATCGCTTGGGCGCGGTCTTTCAGCTCAAGCTTCTCATAGATGCTGCTGATGTAGTTTTTGACCGTGCCTTCGGCCAGTTGCAGTTGGCTGGCGATCTCCCGGTTGTCCTCTCCCTGGGCCAGCCGGTGCAGCACATCGATCTCGCGGGGGGTCAGCTTGGCCAGAATCTCCTTGGAGACCGCCGGATCTACCGCCCGGTACCGGGTAACCTCTTTTACAAGCTTGGTGGCGATGGCGGGCGATATGAGCGTCCCGCCGCCCTGGACGGTCTGAATCGCTTTGGTCAGTTCCTCGGGATCGATGTCTTTGAGCAGATAGCCGACTGCCCCCAGACGCAGGGCTTCGAAGACGTATTCATCGTCATCGAAGGTGGTCAGGACGATCACCTTGCACTGGTCCCCGGACGCCCTGAGCCAGCGGATGAATTCCACCCCGTCCATCTCCGGCATCCGGATATCCAGCAGAATCAGATTATGAGGCGTGTTCCGGCAGATCTCCAACGCTTCCCGGCCGTTGGTGGCCATCCCCACCACCCTGGCGTTGGGAACTTGCAGGTTGATGACGATCTTCAGATTCTCCCGGAACAGTTTCTGATCGTCCACGATAATGATCTCGAGTGGCTCCATCGGTCTCTGCCTCCTTTGGCAAGGGTAACCATACTTGCAGTGTAAATCCATCGCCCGGCTTCGAGTGGACCTTCACTGTGCCGCCCAACTCGGATACCCGTTCATGGACTCCAACCAGCCCGAACCCGGAGACGCCCGCTTCGGGCAGCGTCGCCGTGCCGCAGCCATTGTCCTTGACCAGGACCTCGACCCCCTCCCGGACGAGGTGAAAGGCGATGAAAACCTCGCTGGCCCGGCCATGGCGGAAGGCATTGGTCAGCCCTTCCTGGACCAGGCGGTAAATCACCTGCTCCAGCTTTTCCCCGATATACTGGGGAACTTGGCCGTAATGGACATTGATGGCGATCCCGGTCGCCTGCTGAAAGACTTTGGCCAGCCGCAGGATGGAGCCCAAGCCGTTATAGCCCTCGTTCTCCCGGGGGCGCAAGGCCCGCAGCGCGCGGCGGAGATCGGTCAGTCCCTCGCGGGCCAGCATGCGGGCCTCTTCGATCTTTTGCGAGACTGTCTGCCCCTCCTCCTGGACCTCGGCCCGGTGCGCATTGAGCAGGGCGATGAGGTTGGTGAGCGTGTAGGCGATGGAATCATGGATCTCCCGGGCGATCCGGGTCCGTTCGCGGAACATCGACGACAATTCGGCCTGGGCCGCCGTGTCTTGCAGCTGGATATTGGCCTCGGCCAAATACCGGTTGGCCGAATGCATCTCGCCGATGAGTTCCTTTTCCTGCTGCCGCTGGCGTTGCTCCCGGGACAGCAGCTCGCCGACGATCCCGCCCAGCAGGCAGTTGAGCGAGAGCGTAATGAACGCCACCAGCTTGGGCGATTGTTGCGGTGTGTAATAGCCCCACAATTGCACCGGCGAGGAGTACAGCCAGTACAGGAAAGCGATGACGAGGCCGCCCAGGCCGATGGCGCTCCGTTTGGAGAAATAAAAAAAACCTTCGAATGCCAGCAGCATCAGTAAAAGGCCGAAGTTGCCCGGGTATTCGATGAACGGAAAGGATATCGCCAGGATCAAAAACAGCCGGCAGAAAAAGAGGCCCTGCTGCAAGAAGGGTTTTCCAAACGGCATCGGCAGGGCCAGCAGCAACAGCAGCAGGATGGCGATGGTAAACTGGCTGGACCATTTCTGGGGATAGATCGACGCCAAATTGCTGTCCCAGTAGTCATGGAGGACCGCCAGGTGCACCAGGAGGTTGATGAGTGTGTAAACCACTTTGCGATACAACTCCACCGGTTACCCTTCCCATCCGTTCATCGCTGCAACGACTCATTTTCAAGCGGATTCCCGATGAAAACCCTGCACCGGTGATTTTCATCGGCTTCGGATCCGCTATTCCGACTATTTCGGCGGTTTTTCCGGAAACTCCTTCAACGAAACGCCGGGCCGGCCGAACGGCAGCCGCGAATATGCCCTTCCGTTCTTTTATCGGCAAGTTTGCCTTTCCCGTCGATAGCTTGAGCTGTCTCATTTCTTTTGCAACTCCCCGGGCGATGCTTTATAATGAAATCAACTGGATGCCGCAAGGTACCCGGAATCCGGCATTTCAGTCTCTTGCCCCTTTGCCGGCTCGATGCCGAAGTTTTTATATCCTTTCCGGAATCCAACTTATAAGGAGGTTTTTGACGATGAATCCCTTCAGCCATGTCGATTTGAGGGTCAACAGTTTCCAAGCCGTGTTGCCTTTCTATGAAGCGCTCCTGCCGGCCCTGGGCTTTACCCGCACTTTCCACAGCGAGCGTTGGAGAGTGTTCGCGGCGGACGGGGATTTGCCGGAAGCGGCTTATTTTGCCATTACCGAAGATCCCGGCCATCGGCCGGATGCGAATCTGATCGGATTTTGGGCTGAGAATCAGGAGCAGGTAGACCGGATCGCGGAACTGGTGGTCCGAAGCGGCGGGAAAATCAGCGACGGGCCGAGGCTTTTTCCGATCAGCCCGACCTATTACGCAGCTTATTTCGAGGATCCGTGCGGGAACAAGTATGAGATCGTACACCGTTTGAACTAGAGGATGCTGGCGAGACTTAATCCCGATGATGCCTCCGTATTTCCCCGCGGAGGTAACTTGATACTCTCAGTGACCGGGTTGAGGGGCTGAAAGAGAACCTTTTGCGGGTAACGGATCTCTTTTGGTGACTGAAAGAGCTCGCTCAGTCGTTCAAGGAGCTCATTTTGGGGAAAAAGAGCTCGCTCAATCACTCAACAAGCTCTTTTTGTGAATAAACAAGCTTGTTTTGTGAATGAGCGAGCTTGTTCAGTCGTCGAGCGAGCTCTTTTTGTGGATAAGCAAGCTCATTTTGTGAATGAACAAGCTCTTTTTCGCAAGAATGAGCTTGCTCAGTCGCTCAGCAAGCTCTTTTTGTGGATAAGCCATCTATTTTTGTGGATAAACGGGATCATTGAATAGGATCAATGAATTTTGCTTGTGGATAAGTCGGGAAAGTACAGCTCTAAAACCATGTGAAGTCAAAGTCCTCAAAATGGATTGCTGCCGCCTCGGGGCGATTCCTGCCCCAAACCTCGTACCTACAACCGGTGATGGTTACCCGGTGCTCCGGCTGTAAACAGCCCGAAAGATACTTTGCTTCGCCTCCAGTAATGCCTCCTGCGACATTCCGCCGGGGTAATGCATCAATCGCAATAATATTCCCGGAGCCATTTTCCGCAGCGGCGGCTGGACATATTCCAAGTCACTCAAGACAAAACCCAGGCGCTGGTAAAATGCGATTCTGCGTTTGGCATTGACTGTAGCCGCGGCTTCTACCTCGATAACCACCGGAAGATTGGCTTGGTCCAAATATTCCTGCATGATCCGGGTCCCCAATCCCGCGCCTCTGGCAGCGGGGTTTACCGCAAAATGTTCAATATAATGAAAATCAGGTAACGCCCATTCCGCCAGAAAAGCTTGTAGAATCGTGCCCTTTTCTACAACCAACACCTGATAATCGGGGATGTTCAAGAGAGCTAACGCCTCTTCGCAGCTGCGTAATTCGGCAGCAGGGAACGATAATTTCATTAAATCATAGACCGCAGGGAATTCTTCCTGCCGAAGTTTTCGAAAGTGTATTGTCACGATAAAACCTCCTTGTCCCATAGAATTACATCCCTGTTACCGGTTTATCCCATCCGGCTCCCCGGGCAATCATTATTGTGGAAGCCCCGATGCTGTTAGCTATCCGAAGAATCAGGGATCCCTGCCGCGGGTTCCAACTCGATATTGTTTTGAATCACCACGGTTTTCATCTTCTTGCCCCAACCCGCCAGCGCTTTCAGGGCCGCCATAAGCTCTTCCCCATGCTCCGTCAGCGAATATTCGACCCGGGGCGGCACCTCCGGGAATTGCTCCCGGCGGATGATGCCGTAAAGCTCCAGTTCTTTTAATGATTGCGTCAGCATCATGTTGGTGATCCCGTCGATGCTCCGTTTCAGCTCATTATACCGCATGGTGCGGTTTTTATTTAAGGCCCAAATGATCGGCAGCCGCCACTTGCCGCCGATGAGGTTGAGGGCAAATGTCAATGGGCAGCCGTCGAAGCTGTTTTTATACCATGCTTGGTCATCCATGGAATCACTCCAATACTCAGTTTTTGCTTCCTTGGGCAGAAAAAACTGCATACTTGCCATCCGCGTTGTCCCTGATAGAATTGTATCGAAAAGCGCTTGTTGAAGCAAACCGGTTTTTGATCCATTTAGAAAGCCATGGGATAAAGTCTTTCAAATTAGAAATTCTCTTGCTAAAAGGAAACGACTTTATCACTTGCTTTAAATAATCGCTGTGACCCTTCCGGCTTTTTAAGCCGGGATTATCACAGCTCTTTTAGAAGCGTTGTGATAAACCCGTCCGAAGGTCGGGGTGAACACAAAAGCTCAGAGAAGCAAGTGATAAAGTCGATATTTAAACCTTTTCAGGCTGAACCGATTGGAAAGAGACTTTATCACATGGCTTTTAGAAAGGAAGATGAAAATGAGTATTCATTACGAGGCCGTCTCGGAAGATCAAGTTCTTTGCATCCGGGATTTATGCAATGAGCTGATGGCGTATCAAAAAACGCTGGCGCGTATCCGGCCGGAGCTCTTCGACAGCATGTGTTTTGAGACGAGAATGATCCCGTCGCTCAAGCGCGCCAAAGCGAACTTGATTCTGATTGCCAAAGATGAGGACCAAATTGTGGGGTATGCCTATAGCAATATTTCGCCCAAGGAGACCTATTCAAATGAATTTGCCACTTTTTTTGACCTTGATTCGGTAAAAGGAAATGACGTGGGCTGCCTTTCCCAATTTTACATCCGGGAGAAGTACCGCAATCGAGGGATTGGCACCGTTTTATTCGAAAGGTCCATGACTTGGCTCCAATCCTTCGCGTCAATCAACAACCGGTTCATCTTTGTCTCCAACGGCAACGACCAGGCGCTCCGGTTCTATCTCGGCAAAGGTTTTGCCATCAGCCACCCGATACTTGATGGATTTATTACGGTGTTGAGGAATAGCTGAGGCGGCCTCGACGCAACGGGCGGACTCCGGTTTTTGGGGCATATCAAGCGCAGTGGTGAAACAATGACCGTTGCAAAAAAAAGAAGGTCCTGAAACCTTCTTTTTGATTATTTAGCGGTTTTGCGCCGGCTTCTCCGATAATTCCCGCCATTTCTCCCGGATTTTGTCCTCTCCGTCGAAATAATCGACTTTGCTTTCGCTGCGGTAGATTTCGCCATAGGGCCGGACATTGATCTTGCCGGAGTCGGGATACTCGCAGACGTCCAGGCCGATTTCGGTACGGATGTCCAGGTAGCGGCAGGGTTCCTGGGTGTGGTTGTAGAGTTGGTGCGCGCCCTCCGGCCCGGTTCCGAAGAATACGATATCGCCTTCGGACAATTCGGTCAATCCCTCGGGCGTCCGGAGCGTGGCCCGGCCGGAGAGGATTACAAACAGTTCTTCGGCGTTGCGGTGGAAATGGTATGGGCAGGAATATTTATCCGGATCGAGGGAGCGCACGTCAAACTGGAGGTGTTTCGATTGCACCCATTGCGCTAAATCCGGACTGGTATGGCTGGAGAAATCCGGCATGTCAAAACGTTCGAATTCAAACGAGAGATTCTTCTGATTAAAGATCTGAACCATGTTTCGGCTCCTTTCGCGTTTTAGGGGGTGCGGTTCCGCCCGGAGAGAACATCCGGCGGCGCAAGAGGACGGTTCGCTGATTTTAGTATAATCTCCCAGTTATTCTCCGTCAATGTCGAATGGGAATTATCCGGAAACACACTGTGGAATGCATTCAACCTCTTTTGCTTCCCCAAGCATCTTGATGAACCCCGCCCCGTCCCGTCCCGGAATTCCTGGCTAAAGAAGCGCCTTCCGCCGGCGGCGACGAGCAGCGCCGCCGGCTCCCGGAGCGGCTCCTGGATCATCCCGATTCCCAGTTCCGGCAGGAGCTGGGCCAAGTCTTGCAGGAACCGGTCGGGAACGTTCAAATTCTCTGCCGTTTGGGGCAACGGATATTTCACCGAAGAAGTGGAAGCCTTTGCCTTAATCCGGTAAAAATGGTTCAAGTTAACCCAGAACAACGCTAAAGGCGGCTCGATGTTTTGAAGAAGTAACGAAGTTAACGGATGAGCTTGACGAAAAGGTAAATGAAGAAAACAGGATGAGTTAACTGAATTCGTTTATTTTGCCCGTCGCAATTCGACCTCAAATTCCTGATCGAGAGCGGTTATCTGCTGTTTGAACTCTTTTTGCTCGTCGCTTAGTTCTCGAACCATTTGTTTCAGTTGCAGGTGATCCTGGCGGTTTTCCCCGACGATCCGATCCATTCTTTCGATCATTTGCTGATGCTCGCGCCGGTTTTCGGTGATAGTCCGGTCGATTTTATCGTTTAATTGCTGCAATCCTTCGCCAAAGCTGCGGAATTGTGATAATAAATTCTCGATTAATACAGCGACCTTGTTATCATCCATCCCAATCACCTCCTCAATTATCTTACCATACTTTGGGTAGGACCTCTATCAAAAAATGGCCCCCCGTCGAACCATTTCATCCCAGGGATTAAAAAAAAATAAAATATGGGTGGAATGAATTTTTATGAGATACCGCACACTTCCCCAACAATTTCAGAGTTTCTCCCCATCCTGGAACCCCTTTTTTAAAAGCCCAGGCGGGCGCGATGGGCAACGCCGCCGGCTCACGCATCGCCCCAGCCTTCAAGCTCTCTCCGCAAATGCACTTTCGGCAGCGGCGGAATTTACACCGATTCTCCGACATCGCCATGATCCGGGGACTGATTCTGTCTTTTTTTGGCCCGCCGTTCAATCCACCAACTCAAGAGAATGCTGATTTCCAATAACAGCAACACGGGGACGAGCACTAAGATCATGCTGAACCAGTCCACCGTGGGTGTGATCACTGCAACCGCAACCGCGAGGCCGATGATCAGCAGCTTTTGATGCCGCCATAACAGCGAAGCCTTGATCAGTCCCAGCCGTGTCAAGAGGAGGATCACCAGCGGCATGATAAAAATTAGGCCGCATAACACCATTACCGACATGATAAACGCCAGATACGTCTCCAGGCTGATCATCGGCCGGATGTTGGCGGTGGCGAATGAGAGCAAAAAGCGATAGCCTAATCTCACCACCACCCAGTAGCCAAAGGCCAGTCCCGCACAGAAGAGGATGAATCCGCTGGACATGATCCATCCCAAAAATTGACGTTCCCGCGGGTAAAGCGCGGGCCATAAAAAGGCGCCGAGTTGCCAAAGGATTACCGGCGCCGCCACCACCAAACCATTCCACAATGCCAGTTTCATCTGGGCTATCAATGCTTCGGCCGGGCGCAGAAACACCAGGTTCCCCGCTTGATAGGTTAAAACCAGTAACAACGTTTTGCTAAAAAAGAGGCTGCCCACAAAACCCAGGCCGACGGCAGCCAAAACTTTCATCAGCCGTTTGCGTAATTCGGCAAGATGTTGCCAAAAGTTCATCTCCATGCGCCATTCACCCGCTCAGGGCCGCCGTTCGCCGCACTTTGGGCAGAATTTTTCCTCAGGCTGCCAGGGCCGCTGACAGACTGAACATTTTGGAGAATCGCCCAACAGCTTCCCACATTGGGAGCAGTATCGCGCTCCCGCCAAGTTTCTTCCCTGACATGCCGGGCAGATTACCGTCGCCGCGGTCTCGGCAGGAGTGTCGGCATCAGTCCTGGCGGATGCCGGTTCGGCCGCGGCTCCATTGGCTAGAATTTCCCCCGCGGAGTTTATTTCTTGCTTGAGATCATTTTGAGCCTTTCGAAATTCGCCCATTCCCTTGCCCAAAGCTTTAGCGAGCTGCGGGATCTTTTCCGCGCCAAAAAAAATCAGTACAATCACTAAAATTAGTAATAACTCCTGGCCGCCCAGCCCGAACATGTTCATCACCCTCCACTGGTTAACTTCGACAAGCTGTTGGTTTAGACTCGGATGAGGTTATACTCGGTATTGCCCATGCCGAGCGTCTTCATATATTCGATTTGATGACGCCCGCTGCGGGATTCAATCCGTTCGATGAGATCGGTTTTTTGTGCGCCCGGGAGATTATAAACCAGATCGAGCGATGCTTTGTCAATCGCCAGAATATCGGTTGAACCGAGGATACCGATATCTTTACAGGTTGGCGGGGCGCCGTTGGGATCGCAATCACAATCGATCGACATATTTTTCAATACATTGATGTAAGTAATGTGCCCTTTGAAATGCTCGGTGGTCGCCTTGCCCGCTTCAACCATTCTTTCAAGAAAACCCGGACCGGTGGGCCAACCCGGACCATGGACCATCGCCTTGCCGACATGGCCGGAAGCATTGCCGATGCCGATATTTTTCAACGATCCGCCGAAACCGCCCATGGTATGGCCTTTAAAGTGCGTATAAACCAGTAACGAGTTATAACGCAACAGATGGCCGCCGACCGCTACCTCCGTGAGATGATCGCCGGGAAGATAACCCTGGCCTTTGGCGAGGAATTCTTTCATACCCGGTATCGGCAACATCACGTCGCCTGCTTCGTCCATAATATCGACGGGACAGAAATCGAAGCCGTTCGTCTTGATGACTTCGCGATGGCTGGCTGTTTGATAACGCGGGCCCCCATAGAGCACGTTGCATTCCACGATGGTACTGTTGGGAATCGTCGCCTGCAAGCCTTTGATCAGCCCGACCGGCAGCAGGTTGGGGCCATGGGGTTCGCCGGTATGGAGCTTGATACCGATTTTCCCGGTCATTCCCTGATTAATCTTTGAATAAATATTCAACAAACCCTTCACGCTGATATCATCGGTGAAGAATACCTCCGATTTGCCGCCACCGGATAACGCATCTTTGACTTGAGCAGCGCTGTTGCCAGTCATTTTCAAAACGGCCATTCCCAGCACCGCCCCACCGGCAAGTTTCAAAAAATTCCGCCTTGACATATTCGTCATGATTATCACCCTCTCCTGGAATAGTTTTTAAATTATCGCGCTCGGTTTTACCTGGCCCGGCGACCCACATTAGCACTCCCGCATATGCGTTCCGGTTCTCGGAATGATGCTGGATTTCACGGATGTCAATGCCGGAATGCCCACCCCCTTCATATTTTTGCACCAAAGTTGTATACAAGGGGATGGCGTTCCCCAATCCCCCGGTTCTCCCTCGCCAATCGATTCCTTTATTATTACATAAAGATGCCACAAACCCATTATATTACAATTTGCTCCTTAGATAAATATCGATAATGGATTCATGAATATCAAGGCGTTTCTCTTCCCCGGCAGCTTCCAAACCACGCCCTGTCCGGAAAATCTTGCCTGAAAAGCGCTCCCCGGCAATTCATGCTTATTCCGTCAGCCGGTGCCATTCTGCATAGAGCGCGTCAACCTCGGCCATGAGCGACTGATACTCCTGATAAGCGTGGTAAGGAGTGTCGCGGTCGAAGGTGGCCTCCAGCTCCTTCAGCCGCTTTTCGATGACTTCGATCCGCGTCTCGATGGCCGCCCGCTCATCGCCTTGGCCGGGTCCTCCGCCCGAATGTCCCGCCGTCCGGCCCGGCTTAGCCTTGGCCGTTCCCGCGGCGCGCTGCTGCGGCTGTCCGCTGTCGGCTTCAGCGGATTTGCCGCTTAGCCTCCGGTAATCTTCGTAATTCCCCTCGTATGAGGTTATCTTTCCGGACTCGATCGCCAAAATCCGGTTGACGCAACGGTTCAAGAAGTAGCGATCGTGCGAGACCGCGATCACGGTGCCTTTAAAACCGGCCAACGCCGTTTCCAGCGCCTCCCGGGCCGGCATATCCAGATGGTTGGTCGGCTCATCCAGGATGAGGCAATGCGGTTCCCGCAGACAGATGCAGGCCAGAGCCAACCGCACTTGCTCGCCGCCGCTCAAAACCTGCAGCTGTTTTTGGACATCCGCGCCATAGAATTGAAACTTGCTCAGATAATCCCGGGCCTCCCGCTCTTTGAGCTCCTTCCCAAGCTCCGCGCCGGTCGCCAGCAACTCTTCCAGCACGGTATGGTCCGCACTGGCGAAGCGGATCTCCTGTCCCAGGTAGCCATAGCGGACCCATGGCCCCAGCCGGGCGACCCCTTCGAACTGACGCTCCTTTCCCAGCAAGATATTGAGGAGGGTCGTTTTGCCGCTGCCGTTGGGTCCGATCAGGCCGATCAGCTCCCCACCCCGGATCAGAAAGCGGGCCGCATCAAAGATGACGACCTCCCCGTATTTTTTGGTGAGGTTTTCCGCCTTGGCGATTTCGGCGCTGATGTGCTTCGCCTGGGATAACGGGAGGTTCAGCGCGGCCGTCTGTACCAGATGCTCCGTGGCCACCGCCTCCCGGATCCGGGTATTTAACTCTTCCCGCAGCCGTTCTCCGGCTTTGGCCCTGCTTGCGGCGGCTCCGATCCGGCGCATGCCTTTGAGCTTGGAGACCAGCTCGTTATTGAGCCGGATCTCCCGTTGGATCCTTTTTCGCTCGGCCGCCAGGTAGTCGCGGCGGCGCTCCTTTTGAGCGCAGAAAGTACTGTAATTGCCGCTTTTGCAGGAGATGCCCTCGGCCGCCAATTCAGCCACCCGGGTCGCCACCTGGTCGAGAAAATAGCGGTCATGGGAGACCAAGAGCACCCCGCCGGCAAAACGGCGCAAAAACTTCTCCAGCCATTCCATGCCCACCAGATCCAGGTGGTTGGTGGGCTCATCCAGAATCAGCAGCTCCGGAGCCAACAGCAAGGTCCGGGCGAGCGCGACCCGCATCTTTTCGCCTCCGCTCAAGGTGGCGATGGATTGGGTAAGCGCTTCCCGGCGCAACCCCAGGCCCAGCAAGGTGGATTTCACTTTGGCCTCCAACTGGTATCCGTCCAGCTTTTCATATTCATCCGTCAGGCGGCCGTATACCTGGCACAGTTCTTCCAAGGCTTCCGGCCGGTCCGCGATGGCGGGTTCAGCCATCGCGGCCTCGACCGCCCGAAGCCGCCGCTCCAGATCGAAAGCGTGCGCAAAAACCTTGGCGGTCTCGCTCATGATGTTGTTGTCCGCCAGCTCCGACAGGCTCTGCGAAATATAGCCCACTTTGGTGTTTCTGGCGACGATCACCCGGCCCCGGTCCGCTTCTTCCAAGCCCATTACGATCTTCAGGATGGTGGATTTTCCGGAACCGTTCGGTCCCACCAGCGCCACCCGCTCGCCGCGCTGGACCCGCAGGTTCACTCCGTCAAAGAGGGTCCTGCCGTCGAACTCTTTCATCAGGTTTTCCAATATCAATAAACTCATCGTTACCGCTCCTTTGGCTGCAATACGCGTCTTTTACGAAAATCAAAAAGACCGCGGAGTTTTACCGCGGTCTTCGTAAAATATTCGACTGCCAGCACGAAGCGGCCGAGCATCGCAGATTGCCATCATGGCAATTCTACGCAATGATCTCCGGCGCGGGTCGATGTGCGCATTTCACAGTGAAAAATTAAAGCCGCGGCATCGTACTGCTTGCCGCGGCTCATAAGCGAAGTTGAGCGCTTATCCTGAAACCGGATCAACACCAGGCGAGAAATCGCTCGGATCCATCATGCAACGGGATCCCAATGAGGAATTCAAGCCGTTTTTCCATCGCCAGCCGACGCCCAAACAAGGCAAACTCAAACAAACCTCCCGTATCGTGCAGGGGGAATGCCGGTCGTTTCAGTTCATAGTCACCGCAGAATCATGGCGACGGCGTCGGTTGCTGGCGGATTTAGCTCCGGGCAAAGCAGTTAACCGAAATATAAAACTCTTTGGTCAATGCACGGAGCAAACGCCGGAAATCAACGCCAGTATGGGATGGAAACGGCTGATCATGGTCTTCAAATGCCTCTCATACTGGTTTGGCGCATTTGCGCTTTAATTTTCCTTCGTATTATACCCAAAATCCGTAAAAAATGCAAGGGTTAAACTTTCCGGGCTATGTTACCCCTTGATAATCCGGCGAGTCCCCCTCTCCCATTTTCAGCCGATGATACTGGTTAAAAGACGACTTATCTCCCTTCCCTGGCAAGGCAGTGTCATCAAGCGATGATTACATATCTTGGAATTTGGTTTCAACGATGCCTACACTGTAGACGATATACGGGCCAATCGGGGCATGAATGCCCCGGCTACAAGATGGAAGTCCGAGCCAGGACGGCTAAAGGCAAGCGGCCAGGGATGGCAATACGCGCAGCCCCTTCCGTGGCTTAATTTTCAGCAGAATATTTTATCCCGTTTTTTAGGGGCTTTTAAGGTCCTTTCGCCTTGTAGCCGGGTGATTTATCGCCCGGTCGGCGTTCATTTTCGTCCGGAAGATTTTCCCACGATAGCTTGATACCTTGCCACCCGGGAACTTTGTGCAAAAAAACGCTTTGAAACGATGGCCTTCGCCCCTTGTTACTCTGATTGTCTAAAAACTGACCTCTCCCCCTTCCCCTCCCCGGCGCAGTTTTTTTGAAGGTTGACTCGACGGGGAGGGGCGAATTGCCATAAACTGTTGCCAATTTTGGAGTTTCATCTCGGGCCTAAATTCTGTCGATTGAATTCACGGAAAAACTTACTTTTTTAGACATTGGCCCTCATTTCAAGCGATGGACCCCTCCCCGCCGAATACGCCCCCGGAATTTGCTGCGTCGGGGAGGGGACCGGGGAGAGGTCGCTTTTGGACTTACTTCATCGCTTCATTAAACTCACTATCTTTTGGGTTCCTGCTGTGCCGGGCTAGGTAGAAAAAGTAGTTTTCACCTTCCGGGTGGATGACGAACTTTATGATAAAATAAGGGTGATGCTGATAAGAATAAGCGATCCTTGAGCGGACAGCTTGAGCTGTTGATTGAGCAGTGTATTGATGCGTTTGGAGAAGGAAAATGGGATGATTGGAGTGAAAAAAGAAGGCTAACAAAAACCTTCTTTTTTCGATGTATGATATCTTTGTACCCGCAGTTTCAATATTGCTAAAACGGATTAAGCGTATTCTGATTATCAAATAGTCCTGCTCAGCCACTTTTAAAAATGAACTCCTAATACTTCCCGATTTCAACCTGCAATTCATGCCAATTTGCCTTTGGGCGGCAAACTGTCCCAAAGGTTGAACGTCCGGCCCCTTACTTTATGCGGTTTAGCCGGTACTTCCCGACTTATCCACAGCCGAAATCATTAACCTCATTCAACGATCCCGTTTATCCACAGGAATAGAACACTTATTCACAAAAAGAGCTCTCTCATTCACAAAACAAGCTTGCTGATGATTATAAAGTTAGATCCGCATAGGTAATCGGGACATGAGAAACGCAAGCTCTGAGCAATTTATCAAAGATCCGTTCTTCACAAAACCTACGG
>NZ_SLUN01000046.1 GCF_004340685.1 Hydrogenispora ethanolica
GTAAAACCCGACTTAGAAGTTTCTAAATCGGGTTTTTGTGTTTAGCATTTTGTGGGCGTGCACTGAAAATTTAAACCTTTTTCAGCGGCCTCGCCTGTGGCGGGGTCGTTGCGGCCATCCTCATCCCCGGCTGGAGAGGATGAAGTCAATGACAAAAAAGATCGAGGCGATGTACATCAAGGGATGAACCCCCTTGGACTTGCCGGAAAAAACCTTGATCAGGACATAAGCGATGAATCCGTAGCCGATTCCCTTGGAAATGCTGTAGGTCAAGGGGATCATGATAATGGTCAGGGAGGCCGGGATGGAGACGGTCAGATCGTCCCATTGGATATTCTTCACCACCGCCAGCATCAGGAAACCCACCACGATCAGGGCCGGCGCCGTGGCGTATCCGGGAACGATCCCCACGATCGGCGCAAAGAAGATCGCCAGTAAAAACAGGATGCCGGTCACCACGGCGGTCAAGCCGGTCCGGCCGCCCTCGCCGACGCCGGCGGCGCTCTCGACATAGGTCGTCACCGAGCTGCAGCCGAATAACCCGCCGCAGACCGCGGCCAGCGAATCCACCAGCAGCACATTGCGGAGCCGGGGCATCTTGCCGTCCTTGCCGACCAGGCCGGCCTCCTCGCCGACCGCGACCACCGTGCCCATGGTATCGAAAAAGTCGCTGATCATCAGGGCGAAGATGGTGGTGATGAGGCCCACGTTCAACGCGGAACCGATGTCCAGCTGAAAGAAGGTGCTGAAATATTCCGGCTTGAGGCCCGCGACATACTCGGTCGGCCATTTGACGAGGCCGCAGATCATCGCCGTCACCGTCGAAACAATGATGCCGATGAGAATCGCCCCTTTGACCCTGCGGGCCATCAGCACCGCCGTCACCAGCAGCCCGAAAAGGGCGATCCCGTTGGCCGGATTAATCTTGCCGAAGGTCAAGAAAGTCACGGGGTCGGCCACCACCAGCCCGGCGTTTTTCAGGCCGATGAAGGCGATGAAGAGGCCGATCCCCACGCCGATGGCCCGTTTCAGGTCGACCGGAATGGCGTCCATCACCCATTCGCGGACCTTGGTCAGCACGAGTAACGTGATGACCACGCCCTCCACAAAGACGACGCCCATGGCGGTCTGCCAGGGAAGCTTCATCCCCAGGACCAAGCCGTAGGCGACCACCGCGTTCAAACCCATCCCCGAGGCCAGGGCCAGTGGGTAATTGGTGAAAAGGCCCATGCTGATCGACATGATCCCAGCGGCCACGCAGGTCGCCACGATCAAGGGATGCAGGTACTCTTTCCCCAGGGCATTGGCGAGGATGTCCGGGTTGACAAAGATAATGTAGGCCATGGTCATGAAGGTGACGATACCGGCGACGATCTCCCGGGAAACCGTGGTCTTATTCTGTTTCAATTGAAAAACGCGCTCCAACAAGATAACTCCCCCTTATTCTATCGATACTCGGATCTCGGCCTTCCCATAAATCAACCCAGCAACACCAATTCTCGCTGGGTTAAAAGAAAAACCACATCTCTTCTTGCCGGAAGAATGTTATGGACCTTTCCTCCGAAATGAAAATAAAGGCAAGAGATGGGAAATCCCGCAATGATCGTATCAAAATCCGCGATTGAAGTCAAGTGAGCCTTGGAGCAACTTCAGACCCGTCGCTTACAATCTGATATGATATTATGAAAGTTGTCCCTTTTCATGTTTTGTGATATGTTAAAGTAGAAATAAAAATTGGGGAGATTTGGAAGCAGTAGCCTTTCGGTCGGATGTGTCAGCTTACAACCCATGGTGTTGTAAGTTGACAGTCCGCCGAAAGGAGGTGGATGGGATGGTTCTAGGGGATTTAATCCTCAAAGTTTTGAAGGCTCTTACGGAGTTTCTGATTGCCGTGGCCGGTGTCTGCACCGCGTATCTCGGAGTCATGAAAGCTCTGGAGCCGGCAAAACGAAGAGCGGCCCGTATCCCGCGACGCCGCTCTTCCGTCACCCAAAGGAAAAGTCCTTAAATAAGGGCTTTTCCGGGAAGAGGCCTAACGCCTCTTCCTCTTTTATTAGTATTATATCAATTGCCCTGGAATTATACAAGTGCAATACTTCTTGAAACGTTGTGATATACTCTGACCGGAGGTCAGGGTAAATTGACATAAACTGTCGCCTATTTTGGGGTTTTTCCTTAGATCGAATTTCGTAGATTGAAGTCACCGCAAAAACTTACCTTTTTGGCTAGACATTGGCCTCATTTCCAGCGATTGACCCCTCCCCGCCGAATACCCCGTCAGAATTATCCGCGTCGGGGAGGGGGCCGGGGAGAGGTCGCTTTTGGGCTTACTTCATCCGTTCCATTGGACTTGACGATCGCTTTGGTTCCGGCTCCGCCGGGATAAGATTACTTTAAAATATTGCGCACAGATTGAAAGCAATTTCATTCGAAAGACGGCTTAAAACTTATTTTCTTTCAACGAAAAAACATTCATGAGTCAAATTTATTTCTGATATACCGCTTCCTTCAGCACTCCGATATAGGGCAGGTTCCGGTAATTCTCGGCGTAGTCCAGGCCGTAGCCCACCACGAATTTATCGGGAATCTCAAACCCGTTGTAATCCGGTTGAATCGCCACCTTGCGCCGGCTCGGCTTATCCAGCAGCGTGCAGACCTTTAAGGAATTCACCTGGCGCGACCGCAGATTTTCCAGCAAATATTTGAGGGTCAGGCCGGTGTCCACGATGTCCTCGACGATGATCGCGTCCCGCCCCTCCAGCGCCGCATCGAGATCCTTCAGGATCCGCACCGTGCCGCTGGACTTGGTGGAAGCGCCGTAGCTCGAAACCGCCATCAGATCGTACGATACCGGCAGGTCGATCACGCGCATCAGGTCGGCGATGAACGGCACCGCTCCCTTGAGAATCCCAATCAGTAACGGCTGTCTCCCCTGATAATCCCGGGTGATCTCTTTTCCCAGCTCCTGAATGCGGTTCGCGATCTCCGGCGCCGAAAAAAGGATCTCCTTGATGTCTTCATGCATAACCCCATACTCCTCCAATACATATTCCAAACTAAAAGAGAATTGCAATGGCTTCCGGAAACCCCCGCGCTTCTCCGATGCCAAAAGCATATAAAAAATCATACCCGATTGCGATAAAGCTGTCAATCGGAGGGCGAAAAAGAGATCGGAATCCATCCCGGGACCACTCCGAATCGCGGATTCCACCGATTCAAGGATTTCAGGGAGAAACCATTCGTCTCTTTGGGGTTTCTATCCATGGAATCCATCCATCCGTCGAATCCGTGATTCCGCTCTTCTCTCCCGGTTCCCGCGCCCGGAGAGGCAAGCGGGAAATAAAAAACGGAGCCGCTCCAAAAGGAGCAGCTCCGCGTCTCGTACTGTGAAAATCCTAGAACAGAACTTGGAGTCTGAGCAAAGTCTCAATGCTGGTCGGGGATTTGTGATCACGGTCTAAGCGGATCCGGGTGTTGTCGTTCAGTTTGTAAGCAACCCGGTAGCCCCAAGGATTCATCTCTTTTGTCCAGTTACCCACATCATTGCTGTCATCCAGGTCATACTCGGCGCGGAATTCCCAAGGCGTTTCGACCGGATTATAAATCACGCCAACGATAGAGTTGGTGTTCTTCTCATCGGCAGTTGCCTTGTTCTCAACTTTGTGCTCGCCATAAGTTGCAAAAAGTTTCATACCGTCAATCGGTTTGTAGTAACCGGTTACAACATAAACCGTGCTCTTGTCAACCGTAGCAGAGAAGGTAGTTAATTCATCCCATTTCATGTCACCATACTGGAAGCCAAGACCCCAAACGTCTTGGTCATAATTAACACCGACCAAAAAAGCACCGTCACCGAGGGTCTGATCGAAATTGTTTACTTTCCCGGAGTTGGTGGAGTAGAAGAATTTACCGCTAAAGCCTTCCGCAAAAGGAGCAGAAACTTGGATACCGGTACGGGATTTGAAATCACCAGAGACAGCGTCGATAATATCTTTGTCGCCGCCCCAACCGATTCCGTAATAGCCGACTTTGACGGTAGCCGGGTCAAATTTCACAGTGGCCCAAGCTTGGTCATAGTAAAAGCCTTTACCATTTGGGGTATAATTGGTACCATCGAAATTATAAGAAGCTCTGTTGGTTGCATCATCAACCCGCAATTTGGCGAAAACTTGAACTTGATCACTAACATTGGCAGTGATGTGAATCCGGAAATCACTCTTGTTTGCCCCATCGTTACCAGCCGCGCTCGTACCTTCAAAATCATACATAAAGTTCGCTTCGCCGCCGACGGTAACGGAAGCGGCCATCGCGCTGAACGCGAAACCGAAAACGAGCATTGCGCTTAAAGCTAAAACCAATACCTTTTTCATTCTCAAACTTTCCTCCTTAAGTTTTCTAAAACTTGAAACCGAACGAAACCTCGTAGAATTCTCCGCATCCCCCCTTTACCTATTTCAAACCGGAGTTCATACGAGGGATCCAAGTTATCCTCATCGAACCTTCCGGAATGTTCCAGCAACAATTCTTCAGTACAATACGTTATATAGGATGTAACCCGATTTGCGGTGAAAGATTTTGTCGCAACCGTCTTCACTTTTGTCCCAGCCGTTCGGGAGAGGTTGCAAGATGTTGTTTCTAATCAGGGAAAGATAGCACTTGATTTTGTGTTAATTTTATATGAAAAAGGAATTCTTATCAAGTTAGCTTTTACCAGTATTGGATCCAAAAGTGATGGTTTGAAAAGCAGATCTTTTCCGCCGGTCATTGCCTGCATTGGCAGAAATGTGATATAAAATATATTACTGCTTCCAGATTAAAAAACCTTGTGGGAATTATTAAGCATTACCTAACATTATATTAATGCTAAAATGTTTTATATTCGTTTTGCCAAACCGGACAAATTAAAACATTGCATCACAAAAAAGCGGAGGCTATATAAGCTCCCGCTTTTTTTGTAAGTCTATTTTTCTAAATTCGGGTTACGGGTTATTAGAATTTGACTCTCGACCGAAGAATCGCTTCGGTCTTTTCGCCGTCGGCGACCTTATTCTGCAATTCGTACTCGAAGCTGAATTTGTTATTGAAGGTATAGATTAACTGGAGTGCCCAGGGATCCTTATCCCATTTGACACCGCTTTTTTCCCGGCCGCTGACGCAATATTCGTATGTAGCCTTTAAAGTAGATCCACCAATCTTATCCCAAGTCACCCCAAGAGCGGTTTCGGCCTTAAATGGTTTTACCGTTTCGCTATAGTCGGGATCTGAGTAGAACGCAAAAACTTTAATAGTTGGAGTCACTTGATACCAAGCGTCTAAAGCTAAGAGACTATCTACGGCACTCGCTTTACTTGCATTGGTTTCATAATAGTTAGCTTCTACCCCGTACAATTTTGTCTTATATCCCAACTTAAAATCATAAGCATCATCCAATAACACGAGGCTACTGGTTCCATCGATGACATAACCAAATCCCGAATATACCCCACTATCTCCTAATGGGATGTCCGCTGTGAACATAGTCGGGTTGCGTTCAACAAAAATATTATTATCACAAACTTTCAGTAGCACTCGGCTGGGATGAACTTTATAGTCGAAAGCGCCCCATTTAATAGTACCAAACGGTTGCTTAAAAGTGAAATAGTATTCATCGGCATAAAAGTTTTGGCTCGTATTCGACTTATCGGGTTTATCACCTGACTGAGCTCTAACTTGTACATATGCCTCAAGTGTTTCACTGGCTTTACCTGAAAATTGCAGCCGAAGGTCAGCATTATCGTATACACTGCTTTCGCCATCTTTATCGCTATTCTTAATCAATTCATACCGAAAATCTCCCTTGACGTCGATCGCCGCCATCGCCGCCGCGGCCATGGACAGCAATAAAGCCAAACACGCAAACAAAACCAATAATTTTTTCACTCTCTTGTCCTCCTCGTGTCGAATTGTTTTCCCCCGAAATGTCTTTCTAATCGTCCATCTGTTCCCCGCTCATTCCTCCCTTTGTTTTCTTCTTACACCAAATCCAATTCATTACAGTTAAAATTGTAAACTCTGGATGAACGGAGCGTAAACGGACAGTTTTTAACCGGGCAGCGACAAATTTTTTGTCCCGCAGGTCCCGTCCGAATTCAGGAGAGCTATCTGTCACTTTGAATAAAGGATTGAAGGGGACCTAACCCTCGCCCCAATGTCGTCAAGCTATCGTGGAAAAATTTAGCTGACGAAATTGAACGCCAACCGGGCGATAAATCACCCGGCTACAAGACGAAAGGACCTTGAAAGGCCCTAAAAAACGGGATAAAATATTTTGCTGAAAATTAGCCACGGAAGGGGCTGCGCGTACTGCCATCCCTGGCCGCTTGCCTTTAGCCGTCCTGGCTCGGACTTCCATCTTGTAGCCGGGGCATTCATGCCCCGGTTGGCCCGCGTATCGTCTACATCGTAGGCACCGTTGAAATCAAATTCCAAGATATGTAATCATCGCTTGACGACATTGACCCTCGCCCTTCCCCGGAGCAGCCGATTAAAGAAAGTGATGATTATCAAGTTAGCTCCGCTCACTCACGGAAGGGATTGAAGGATAAGTCATGCCGTCTATAGTCCTAACCCTCGGCCCTTCCCGAATCTGGAAGGGGAACCACCGGGCTCCGGGGCCCAAAAGCCTTTGGGCTGCGGAGAATGGTGGTTACTCTCCCCGATTCGGGCCAGAACCAGGATGGTTCAAACACGGCGGTCCATGGATGGATTACCGCCGGGGAGAGCCAAGAGAGAGGAGGAGGGCTAGACCGAATCCCTATCATGCTTACGTACTTTCTTGCGGATTTACCTTTATAATCATTAAGAAAGTTATTCAGGGGAAGGGTAACCTTGGGCTTCGAACTCGAAGAGCCGAAGCCTTCAACGCCTTATGACTTTTTTCAAGCAGCAACCGATGCTTTCTAAGTTAAAAGCTTTTAGAGATCAAAGGCTATGATTACCCTTCCCGTCGAATCGGGTAAAATTCAGAGCTGAAAGAGATCGTTTTATGAATAACGGAGCTGATGATTATCAAGTTAGCTCCGCTCACTCACGGAAAGGATTGAAGGATAAGTCGTGACGTCTATGGTCCTAACCCTCGGCCCTTCCCGAATCGGGCAGGGAAACCACCAGGCTCCGGGGTCTAAAAGCCTTTAGGCTGCGGAGAATGGTGGTTACTCTCCCCGATTCGGGGAGAGCCAAGAGAGAGGAAGAAGGCTAGATCGAATCCCTATCATGCTTACGTACTTTCTTGCGGATTTAACTTTATAATCATCAGCGAGCTGGTTTTGTGGATAAGCCCCCTACCCCAACAAAGTTGGGACAAACGAAAGTATTCGACGGGGAGAGGTGAATCGCCCAAAACTCGGGCCGATCTTTTAGGCCATTTTGCTGAAGCTTTCAAGAGGCCCAAGTTTCAAGCTCCGTCACCCCTCTCCGCTGAGTCCGCTTCTTTGAATCCCATCGTCGGAGAGGGCCGGGGGGTGAGGTCGTTTTTAGGCATCTCAAGCTTTTCCCGCATTTATCCGCTTTATGGCGGAGCTAACTTGATAATCATCAAACAAAAAAGCCATGACCTCCGGCCGCCTCTGGGAAGGCCGGTTGTCATAGCGCTATTTCGGATCAATCATAGATTAACGACTTGCGAGGTTTTTTACTTATCGGTTTTTTTGGGCGTCCGCTGGATGGCGATCTGGCCGGTGCGGACGATCTCCCGGATGCCGTAAGGTTTCAGCAAGGCGATGATCGCCTCGATCTTTTCGGCGCCGCCAGTGATCTCCACGATCACCGCCCGGCTGGAGACATCGACGATCTTCGCCCGGAAGATATCGACGATTTGCATGATCTCCGAACGGGTCTGGGAGCCGGCGTTGACCTTGATCAGGGCCAGCTCGCGCTCGACCGATTCCCGGGCCGGCAAGTCGTTCACCTTGACCACATCGATCAGTTTGTAGAGCTGTTTCTCGATCTGCTCCAGGACCTGTTCATCGTCGGCCTCGACCACGATCGTGATCCGGGCCAGGTCCGGCTCCTCGGAACGGCCCACCGCGATACTCTCGATATTATAGCCGCGCCGGCTGAAGAGCCCGGCCACCCGGACCAGGACCCCCGAACGGTGGACTACCAGCGTGGAGATGATATGGCGCATTATTCAGTCACCCCAATCATATGGTTTAACGCCCCGTTGCTGGGCACCATCGGCAGGACGTTCTCTTCCCGGTCCACCCGGCAATCGACGACGACCGGCCCGGCGGTCCGGAACGCCTCTTCCAGTGTGGCCCGGAGCTGGCCGGGCGCATCGATGAGGAAGCCTTTGGCTCCATAGGCTTCGGCGATCTTGACAAAGTCGGGGTTGGACTCCAGCACCGTCGCCGAGTAGCGCCGGTTTTGGAAGAACTCCTGCCACTGGCGGACCATCCCCAGGTAGAAGTTGTTCAGGATCACCACTTTGACCGGGATCTGGCTGGCTACCGCCGTGCCCAATTCCTGAATATTCATTTGAAAACTGCCGTCCCCGGCGATGTCGATCACCAGCCGGTCGGGGTTTCCGATCTGCGCTCCCAAAGCGGCGGGAAAGCCGAAGCCCATGGTGCCCAGGCCGCCCGAGGTGACGAAGGAGCGCGGCCGCGTGAACCGGTAAAACTGGGCGGTCCACATCTGGTGCTGCCCCACCTCGGTACAGATGATCGCCTCGCCGCCGGTCAGCTGGCTGATGGTCTCGATGACCTGCTGCGGCTTGAGCCCGGTCGGCTCATAGCGCAGCGGGTACTGCTCCTGCCAACCGCGGATCCGTTCCAGCCAAGGGCCGTGCCGCCGCGCCGTCAGGCGGGCCGTCAGCATCTCCAGGACCATCCGGCAATCGCCGACAATGGGGATGTCAACCGGGATATTCTTGCCGATCTCCGCCGGGTCGATATCGATATGGACCACCTTGGCGCGGGGCGCAAAGGCGTCGAGCCTCCCGGTCACCCGGTCGTCGAAGCGCGCGCCCACCGCGATTAACAGATCGGCTTCGGTCGCGGCGAAATTGGCGGCCGCCGTCCCGTGCATGCCGATCATTCCCAGGGCCAGCGGATGGGCACTGGGGAAAGCGGTCATCCCCATCAGGGTCGTGGTCACCGGCGTCTCGGTCAACTCGGCCAGCTTCAGCAGTTCAGCCTGGGCGCCGGAGATCACCGCGCCGCCGCCCACGTACAATAACGGCCGCTCGGCCGCAGCCAGGGCCTCGGCGGCCTCTTTGACCTGGCGGGCGTTGCCGACATAGTTGGGCTTGTAGCCGGGCAAGTCGATCGTCTCCGGAAACTCCGGTTTGGCCTTGGTCGTGGTCACATCCTTGGCCAAGTCAATCAGCACCGGCCCCGGCCGGCCGGTGGACGCGATATGAAAAGCCTCCTTGATCACCCGGGGCAACTCCTTGACATCGCGCACCAGATAGTTATGTTTGGTAATCGGCAAGGTAATCCCGGTAATATCCGATTCCTGGAACGAATCCCGCCCCAGCAGGAAAGTAGCCACCTGCCCGGTGATGGCCACCAGGGGCACCGAATCCATGTAGGCGTTGGCGATTCCGGTGACCAGATTGGTGGCGCCAGGCCCGGAAGTGGCCAGGCAGACGCCGATCTTGCCGGTACTGCGGGCATAGCCGTCGGCCGCGTGGACCGCCCCCTGCTCATGCCGGACCAAGATATTCCGGATACCCGGATAATCATACAGCGCATCATAGATCGGAATGACCGCCCCGCCCGGATAACCGAAGATGACCTCGACCCCTTCCCGTTGCAAACATTGGAGTAAGATCTCCGCTCCCGTATTCTTCACGCGCATCCCTCAATTTCCTCAAAGATCGATATGGCATTTTGCGAAAGCGTTGCCGGGTTCGAAGCGAAAAGCGCGAACAAGGCCGTTTAGGCTTCATCAAAATGCTAGAATTGTTCTTAATATAATGCATGACATATCAATTGTCAAGTATGGTCTTGATTCTAGAAAATGCCGTCAATACTGGATTAACCAAATTTAGATCGTGCAAATCCAGGATTGACGTGGCTTTCAAAATTATGAAATAAATGATAATGGCCGCCGGACGATTCCGGCGGCCCATATTCGTAATCTCAGGAATCCTGAGGTGCTGTTACTTCAGCACCGCGCCGGTATTGGCCGAGGTGACCAGCCGGCTATAACGTCCCAGATACCCGGTTTTAATCTTCGGTTCGGGCGCGGTCCACGCGGCGCGCCGCGCGGCGAATTCCGCCTCGCTGATCAGCAGATCAATCCGTTTCCCCGGGATATCGATACGGATCCGGTCTCCCTCCCGGACCAGGGCGATGGGGCCGCCTTCCATGGCCTCCGGCGAAATATGGCCGATGGAGGCGCCCCGCGAAGCCCCGGAGAAACGGCCGTCGGTGAGCAAGGCCACCTCTTTGTCCAGTCCCATTCCGGCAATGGCCGACGTCGGGCTGAGCATCTCCCGCATCCCGGGACCACCCTTCGGCCCCTCGTAGCGGATTACCACAATATCCCCGGCCTGGATCTTCCGGCCCAGGATCGCCGCGAAGGCTTCCTCCTCGCCGTCGAAGACGCGGGCCGGCCCCTCATGGCAGAGCATCTCCGGAGCCACCGCCGCCTGTTTGACGACTGCCCCGTCCGGGGCCAGATTGCCCCGGAGCACCGCCAAACCGCCCTCGGCGTGGTAAGGATTCTCCAGGCCGTGGATGACCTCGGGCCGCTTGACCGTCGCCGCGGCGATATTCTCGCCCACCGTCCGGCCGGTTACCGTCATCAAGTCGGTATGGATCAGCTTCTTCTCGCGCAATACCGCCATCACCGCCGGGATCCCGCCCGCCTCGTCCAGGTCCTGAATATGGTGGATGCCGCCGGGACGGAGATAGGAGAGGTGCGGCGTTTTGCGGCCGATTTCGTTCACCCAGTTCAAGTCGAGGGTGATCCCAAGCTCATGGGCGATGGCCGGCAAATGCAGCACCGTATTGGTGGAACCGCCGATGGCCATGTCCACGGCGAAGGCATTGGCGAAGGCCGCTTCGGTCATGATCCGGCTCGGCCGCAAATCTTCCCGGACCAGATCCATGACTCGCATGCCCGCCTGTTTGGCCAGGCGAATCCGGCGCGCGTCCACCGCCGGAATGGTGCCGTTGCCCGGCAACCCCATTCCCAGGACTTCGGTCATACAGTTCATGGTGTTGGCGGTGAACATTCCGGAACAGGAACCGCAGCCGGGGCAGGCGGTCTCCTCCAGCTCGCGCAGGTCGGCCTCGCTGATCCGGCCCGCCGATACCGCGCCCACTCCTTCAAAAACTGAATTCAGATCGGCCCGCTCGCCCCGGAACTGCCCGGCCAGCATCGGCCCGCCGCTCACCACGATCGCCGGCAGATCGAGCCGGCCGGCGGCCATCAACATCCCCGGCACGATCTTGTCGCAATTGGGGACCAGCACCAGGCCGTCGAAAGCATGGCCCAGGATCATGCTCTCGATGGAATCCGCGATCAATTCCCGGCTGGCCAGCGAATATTTCATTCCCTGATGGCCCATGGCGATGCCGTCGCAGACGCCGATCACGCCGAACTCGATCGGCGTCCCGCCGGCCATCCGCACCCCGGCTTTGACCGCCGCCACGATCTTGTCCAGGTGAATATGGCCGGGTATGATCTCATTGGCCGAATTGGCGATGGCGATGAGCGGCCGCGCCAGCTCCTCGTCGGTATAACCCATGGCTTTAAAAAGCGCCCGGTGCGGAGCGCGTTCGTATCCTTCCAGAACAGCCTGACTTTTCATTCGAGGCACCTCCAAGCTTTTTTCTGAGTATTCGCCAACGAATGGGCCTTTCCTGCCGGCCCGGGCAAATTGTCGGACAATTCCATCATCCCTTGAAATAATGTGAAAGCCCGCCCCGATCCACGGCAGGATGCTTGTTATTTGGGCCCACGGTTCCGGCGGCGGGATTACTTTTGGACCGACGCTCCCGGCCATCCTTGGCCTCCGCGCCTTTAACCCGTCCAAAACTCAAAAGTCGATAGGAGCCTTTATCTTACGAAACAGTAACCGCCTTCAAGGATGAAGGCGGACGACGCATATTTTCGCGGATGAAAAACCTGCGGTCGTCAGCGGAAGCCTACTCTTGGTTGCCAGTCGAAATGCCAGGGATGGCGGCGGCATGCTAGAACCGGGATGAATGAGGAGGGCTTGGAACCTCGGTTCTCAGGGGCAGGACGCCCTAAAGATGAGGCCCCATGGATGGAAAAGGCCGAATCCAAGTGGGCGGATTCCAAAGGGTGTCCCACTACACCCTTTGGTCCTGGGGGGGTGGGGGCAGGAATAGTCCCCATCGGCTTTCAGTCGCTTAGTTCATTTGCTTATTTTTTACATGGAAGCCCAATCACTTATTTTTATATATGTCAAAATAATTTCTTGTCATGATGCTATACCCTATGATTGCGAGGGTTTACTGCTATACTGGTATATTGATCTGTGAGAGTTGAGTAAAAAAGGCAGCCGCCGGAGGAGTGGCGGCTGCTTTCATTGCACCCGGGCCGTTGGCGCCGGGTCAAGACAGGTCGTAAGCGCGAATCGCGTCGATATTCCGGAAAAATGCTTTGAAAACGGCGGGATCGAAAAAATGCTCCGATTCTTTGATAAGCGCCAACGATTTCTCGAATGAAAAGGCCGCCTTGTAAGGCCGGGGTGAACGCAGCGCGTCGAAGACGTCGGCAATCATGGTAATCCGTCCGGGCAAGGGAATATTCTCGCCCTTCAACCCCAGCGGATAGCCGTCGCCGCCCCATTTTTCGTGGTGCGACAAGGCGATCACCTGCGCCATTTGAATATATTTCGAGCTGGAGCCTTCCAGGATCATGGCGCCGTTCAGCGTATGTTTCTTCATGATCTCCCACTCCCCGGCGTTCAGCTTGCCCGGCTTGAGCAGAATGCTGTCGGGGATCCCGATCTTGCCGATGTCATGGAGCGGGGCCGCATAGGTGATGCAGTCCACTTCCTCCTCGGACATGCCAAGCGCCCGGGCGATCAACGCGGCGTAGCTGCCGATGCGGTGAATGTGCCCCCCGGTGCTTTCATCGCGGTATTCCGCGGCGCGCGCCAAACGGTAAATCGTATCCAGGTGGGCGGTCTTGATCTCCTGATACGAATTGCGCAGTTCCGCGGTCTTGCGGGCGATCTCGGTCTCCAGCGATTTTTGGTGGTTGACCATGGCATCGTGGTAGGATTTGGCCTTCAACAAGGAACGGACCCGTACTTGCAATTCCAGCCCGTCCACGGGCTTGCTCAAGAAATCGTCGGCCCCGGCCTCCAGCGCCTTGATCCGGGCCTGGGTGTCGGTGAGCGAAGTGACCATCAGAATCGGGATCATCTGCGTTTGCGATTGCCCTTTTAAACGTTGGACGACCTGAAAGCCATCCACGCCGGGCATCATGATGTCCAGCAACACCACATCCGGTTCGTCCCGCTCGGCGATGCGGATACACTCGCTGCCGTTGTCGGCTGAGAGTATCGACACCCCCATGGGGGTTAAGATCGTTTCAATCAGCCGTTGATTGACTTTATCGTCATCGACGACCAACACTTTGCCCATACGCTCCATCGGTATCACCTCGGGGAACTGTCAAATTCTTTAGCTGCTCTTTATCTCCGCATCTCGGCCCGATCGCGCAAAAATTCCCTGCTCCTGTCATGCCTTGCATGGTAATTTCTCCCCTATTTATTTCGGCCGTTTAGCCAAAAAAATTATGGTTAGTTCATCAAAATTTAATTTGGCACCTCCCGGCCGGATTGCCGGAGGGCGAGCCCAGGCGCGGCACCGCTCCCCAAAAACAAAAATGTAAAACCCGCTTCCTTGCCTCACGGCTTGAATGCGGGTTTCTCTCCATTTCTAACTATATAGGATGAAATAATTTCTGTACTAAGATTTGCATTCCTAAGGCCGAATGCAATGGAATTAAAACGGAATTTATTTCATCCTATTTCAGCGGTAATAAGTTGAATTAAATTCCTTAATTTATCCATCATGGAAGGTTTACGGGACATGATGCATAACAGATATTTAATTCAACTTATATAAATCAACTTTCGCAGAGAAAAAAGTAGTCGAAGTCGTGGATACAAAAGCATGAAAAGAAAAACAGAAAGATACCTTGACAAACAGCCTAAAAGCAGATCGGATATGGAATACAGAGGGAAGAATTTTGGGATGCTTGTTATTTTGGCCCACGGTTCCGGCGGCGGGTTACTTTTTTGGCGGCGCTCCCGACCATCCTTGGCCTCCGCGCCTTTAACCCTTCCTGGGTCTGAGGCAAAAAAGCAACCAAAAAACCGTTGGATTCGGCCTTATCCATCCGTGGGGCCTCATCTTTGCGACTTCCTGTCGCTGAGAACCTACGGCTTCCAAACCTCCCTCATTCATCCCGGTTCTTGAACGTCTTCGCCATCCCTGGCCATCTGTCTGGCAACCAGGTTATGGCTTCCGTTTCCGACCGCTGTTTTTCATCCTCTATGCAACGACATTATCGTAAATCACATGATTTGCGAAAAAACGGTAAAGCGTTCGTTATTTTCGCAAATCATCTATACTAGAGGAGTAATGTCGTTGCATTGGAAAAGAAGCGGCGCCGTCTCCCTCCATGGAGACGGGTGCTATTCGTTTTTTGGTTTTTCTTATCAAACTCAAATATCGATCGAACCTTTTTCTTTCGCAATAGCACCCGCCTTCAAGGATGAAGGCGGACGACGCATATTTTCGTGGATGAAAAACCTGCGGTCGTCAGCGGAAGCCTACTCTTGGTTGCCAGTCGGAATGCCAGGGATGGCGGCGGCATGCTAGAACCCCGGATGAATGAGGAGGTCTTGGAACCTCGGTTCTCAGGGGCAGGACGCCCTAAAAATGAGGCCCCATGGATGGAAAAGGCCGAATCCAAGTGGGCGGAATCCAAAGGGTGTCCCACTACACCCTTTGGTCCTGGGGTCAGGACATGGAAGTCCAAAAAATCGGCTTTGCCAGGAAGGCGATAAAAGCCGATGGTGTGGGGGCAGGAATAGTCCCCATCGACCCTCAATCGCTTACATTCATTTGTTTATTTTTTTACATGGAAGCCCAATCACTTATTTTTATATAGGTCAAGATAATTTCTTGTCATGATGCTATACCCTAGACTGCGAGGGTTTACTGGTATATTTGATCTGCGAAAGTTGAGTAACTAATTAAAGAAATTTATTTCAACCTATCCCGGCGAAGCCGGAACCAAAAAGAACGGGGAGCTCAATGTAGCGATGAAGTAGCCCAAAACCGACCTCTCCCCGGTCCCCTCCCCGACGCAGTAAATTCTGACGGCTAATTCGACGGGGAGGGGCCGATCGTTTGAAACGAGGGCCAATGTTTATGCAAAAAAGTAAGTCTTTATGTGAATTAAATCTATGGAAATTAGGCCAAAGATAAAACCCCAAAATAGGCAATAATTTGTGGCAATTCACCCCTCCCCGTCGAGTTTACCATCAGAAATAACTTCGCCGGGCCATGTCCAGGAAGGATAGAGTCCGGCGGTTCACGGATGAAATACCGCCGGGGAGGGGTCTGGGGAGAGGTCGGTTTTTAGACAACGTGACAATGATCAAACGCTGGATGGAATTTAGGTCTGATTCCAAAAACATTTCTGTATAACCTTGTTGCTCATGGGTTTGAAAGATCACTTTAAAATATTCTACGCAAAACGAACCCAATTTCGTTCGTTAGATGGCCTATCTAGCTCCGCTCACTCCGAAGAGTTTGAAAGACAAGTCAAGGCGTCTAATAGCGTCGTTAGGCGGATACGTGACTTGAGTTGAGGAGCGGAAAGAGAGCGTCTTGAAATCACGGATCGCTTTGGAGGCGGAGAGAGCTCGCTCAGTCGCTCAGCAAGCTCGTTTTGTGAATGAGCGAGCTGGTTTTGTGAATAAGAGAGCTCGCTCAGTCGCCCGGCAAGCTCGTTTTGTGGATGAGCAAGCTGGTTTTGTGAATAAGAGAGCTCGCTCAGTCGCTCGGCAAGCTCGTTTTGTGGATGAGCGAGCTGGTTTTGTGAATAAGAGAGCTTGCTCAGTCGCTCGGCAAGCTCGTTTTGTGGATGAGCAAGCTGGTTTTGTGAATAAGAGAGCTTGCTCAGTCGCTCAGCAAGCTCTTTTTGTGGATGAGCCATCTATTTTTGTGGATAAACGGTTCCGTTTAACGTGGTTAATAGTTTTGGCTGTGGATAACTCCGGAAAGCGCGGCGTAGAGCGGCCACGGTCGGCGGGTGAGCGGAGCGAGGTTGATCCTCAGTTGAAATAATTTCCTTCCGCCTACCCATACTCAGACTAAGCAGTGACGGTCAGACCTCGCGGACCATCTCCCGGTAACCCTTGCGGTGGCGGCGCGGATATAACGTCTTGGCATCGTCGAAATAGCCGAGCGCGATCAGCATCACCACTTCCTTGCCGCCGTCGATGGCAAATTCTTTTTTGACCCCTTCAAAATCCATCCCGCTCATGGCATGGGAATCGACCCCGTAATACTGGGCCGCATACAGGATGGAGGCTGCCAGCAGTGCCGCATTGCTCTCCGCGAACTTGATCTCCCGTTCCGGAGTGGCCCCGTACAAGGCGCGGGCAAATTGCTGGGTTCCGGCGAGTGCTTCCTTATCGCCGCCCAACATCGTTTCGAGCTCGTTCCATTCGGGGTTGCCCGGCTCGTATCCCTTGCGGTCGCCGATGACAATCAAGATGACCGGGGCCTCCAAAATCTTGGGCTGGTTGAAGGCCAGCGGGTACAGACGTTTCTTGGCCTCTTCCGATTTGACCGCGATCAGCTCCCACGGCTGGAGATTAAAAGCCGACGGCGCCAGTGATGCCAGATCGATGATCTGCTCCAATACTCCGGGAGCCAGCTCTTTCCGGGCTTGAAAAAAATTAACCGATCGTCTGGCTTCGAAGATCTCTTTTAAATCCGTCATTACGGTCCACTCCTTTTCCAATGAATAAGCCTTATCCTCATTAGGATCCACTTTCGTCGTTTTCTTATTCGGGCCGGAACGATGTCCGCCGTACATCCGTCTTCCTCCGCCATCCCTGCAAAGATATTCGGGGAAGGCCTTTCCCATGCCGGAACGGACACCCATATCCCTTAAAATTTGATCCGGTCTTTCATTTTCTTATATTTAATTTTAATACTGTTAATTAATTTTGTCAAATCTTTCTGCCGGAGATTCCTGTATCCGGGATTCCGAAAAAACTTTTCAGGACCATCAGTTAACCATAAAGGATATTTTGAAACGGCGTTGAATTATTCATTTATGGTTTGAAGATCCGGCGCCGGCTGCCGCGAAAGAGGCGTTTTTAAGCCGGATTGATTCCAACTTCTGTCAAATTCCTTTTCGCCCGGGTCAACATGGATGTTTGATGCGGGGAATCTTTTATCGACCTGCCCGGCCGCGCCGGGGGAGTCAATTGGAGGTTCCTGCCGCGCCACAAAAAGGATTGGGTGGTTATGCCCGAAAGTTCGCTTCATTATCACTCCATGCTCCGCCTCGGATCGGTTGGCGCCCTACTATTTGGGGTTTCCCTGATCCATTATCCGCTCTTTCACGCTGCCATCGAGATCGCCATGATCGTCGCGATGCTGCTCACCTATTTTCTGGCTACCCGTTCGTACCCTTATACCAATCACGATCTGTTGCTGGTGGTCGGCAACGCCCTGCCCTGGGTGGCGGTCCTTGACCTGTTGCACCTGCTGGCCGCGGTGGGCGCATTGTCTTCCGGTTCCGGGGAAAAGTCCGCCGCTATCGCACTCCAATTGGCCATCGCCGGGCGTCTCCTCGAAGCACTGACCCTGTGCGCCGCGCCGCTGCTGCTCCAAAAGCGCCGGCTTCGCCGCTTGCAGCCGCTCGGCTACGGCCTGATCACGGCGGCGCTGGCGGCTGCGGTTCTCTGGTGGCGAATCTTTCCCGCGGGTGATGGCGCGCGGCGGGGGCTCACCCTTTGGGCGGCCGTCAGCGCCTATGGAATCATTCTGCTCAGCGCCGGAGTCTTCGCCGCCGTCTGGCGGATGCGGGAGCGGAGCAGTCCCGCCTATTTCCGCGCCGCCTGTGCCGTGCTGGGCCTGAATATCCTGTCGTTCTTCTGCTTCAGCTTCGCGGACGGAGGTCTCCTCCATCCCCTGGCCAATTTCGGCGGCCATTTCTGCCGGGCGTTGGCCTATCTGTCGATCGTCCGGTTCGCCGTGGCGGAAGGCCTGGATTATCCCTATGAGCTTATGATCTCCCGCCTGCCGGCGCTCTCCGCCCGGGATCCTTTGACCGGGTTGTCGAAGCGGGAAGTCTGTCACGATTTTGTCCGGCGCGACCAGTCCCCCGGCCATCCCAACCTCCAAAAATACCATGTCTGGGTCATCCATATCGTTCGTCCCGGGGCCATCAACGAACGGTTCGGAGCGGACGCCGGCGAGCAAATGTTCCGGGAGCTCTCGCAACTGCTGGAAGCGACCGTCCGCCATCATGATCTGCTCTTCCGGATGGATCCCCACCAGTTCATTCTGGTCACCGGTTATGATGAGCAAGGAGCCGTCTCCATCGAAACCCGGATCCGGGAGACAGTGGCGCTTTGGAGCCAGGCCTATCATTTGCCCGCCGATTTCGGGATCCGCATCGGCAGAGCCGTCTGGGATCCGGATCAACCCGGGGATAGCGTCGACCGGGCGGTCGCCAGCGCCGAATTTACCCTGTTGGACCGGACAAAAGCCCCGAAAAGGCCCGGCCCGGCGGAGCCGCGCCGCCGTTAAACCAGGCCTTCTCTTCAATGTGTACGAAGCCGGATTAACCGTTCTCGACCGTCGCCTCTCGATGGTCCACGGTTGCGATGAAGATCTTCACCATTTCCGGATCGAACTGATTGCCGGCGCAACGCCGGATCTCGGCGATGGCTTCGTCGTGGCCGATGGCCGCCTTGTACGGCCGGGCGTGGGTCATCACGTCGTAGGCGTCGATGATCGAGATGATCCGCGCCAGCCGCGGGATCTGATCGCCGCTGATGCCCCGGGGATAACCCCGGCCGTCCCAGCGTTCATGGTGCGCCAGAATCAGTTCGGCGATGTGCGCCAGCTCCGGCGAGGACTGGGCGATCCGGTAGCCGATCTCGGGGTGCTTCTCCATCTCCCGCCATTCCTCGGCGGTCAACCGGTCCGGCTTGCTCAGGATGCTGTCGTGAATGCCGATCTTGCCGATGTCGTGCAGAATAGCCAGGAGGTTCAATTCATCCTGCTCGCTGGAGGAGAGGCCCGCCGCCCGGCCGAGTTTCTGGGCGATATTCAGCATCCGCTGCGCGTGCTCCTCGGTCTCAAAACTCCGTTCGAACAACGTCTTTTCCAGTGAAGCGATCAGCGAGTTCCGCACGCTCTTGCCTTCCAGCAGTTTATTCCGGTACATCCGGTCTTCCGCCTGCTTTAAAAGGAGATGGATATTCTGCGCCATATCGACCTTGGTCGAGGTGCCCAGCGCGATGCTGGGCTGGATCGGTTCGCTCGGCTCGCGGTCACAGCGCTCCTTGATCCGGCCGCAGATCTCCATCGCCTGCTGCCGGGAGGTGCGGGGCAGGATCACCGCAAACTCATCCCCGCCCCAGCGGGCGATGAAATCCTCCGGACGGCAGGTTTCCCGGATCACCGCGGCAATCCTGACGAGCAGCCGGTCCCCGGCGCTGTGCCCGAAGATGTCGTTGGAAAGCTTCAGGCCGTTGACGTCGCCGATGATTAGGGACAGCGGCAGCAGCTCCCGGTGGTCGAAATTGACGATGGCTTCCTCGAAGAAAGCCCGGTTGTACAGCCCGGTCAGCTTGTCGTGGAAGCTCAGGAACTTGATCTCTTCCTCGCGTTGCTTCTGCTCGGTGATGTCCCGGAAGACCAGGACCACCCCGAATACCTGTCCGTCGGCATTCTTGATCGGCGCGCCGCTGTCGGCGATGCTCCGTTCGGCGCCGTCCCGCCCGATTAGGGCGGTATGATTGGCCAGCTCCGCGGTGAGGCCCGTCTCCAGCACCTTCTTCACCGGGTTTTCGCAGGGAAGCCGCGTGTTCTCATTGATGATCCGGAAGACCTGGTTCAACGGACGGCCAAGTGCCTCCTCCAGGCGCCACCCGGTCAACCGCTCGGCCACCTCGTTGAGGAGCGTCACCTTCCCCAGTATGTCGGTGGTGATCACGGCGTCGCCGATCGAATGCAGCGTGACCTTCAACCGTTCCTTCTCCTCGTATAGGGCAGCCTCCGCCTGCTTGCGCTCGGTGACGTCGTGAACGATGGAGAAGAGGTACGGCTCGCCCCCGATCCGGACCGGGCCGCTGAATACTTCGACCTCCCTGACCGTTCCGCCGGCCAGCCGGTGCCGGAAATGGAACTGCCTCCGTTCCAGCCGGCCCGCTGCCGCCATCTCCTCCTGGACTTGCCCCGCGGGAAGGGCGTTGATGGCGCTGATATTCATGTTCTGCAAGGCCTCCCGGGAGTAGCCGTAGTACCGGCAGGCCGCCGGATTGGCGTCGACGATCCGGCCGTCGCCGGGCCGGATGAGCAGCATCACCGAATGGCTGTTCTCAAAGAGGCTGCTGTAGCGCTGTTCGCTCTCCTGCAAGGCCCGGATGGTCCGCTGCAATTCGGTGATGTCGCGCCGCGCGGCGATCACCTGAACCACCCTGCCGCCCCGGATCACCGGCGACAATGCGGTCGACCAGGAACGGACGCCGGTCGGCAGCGAGAGTTCTTCCTGATAAACGACGGGCGCCTTCCGTTCGATGCAGAGCCGGCCCTGGGCCTCCAGCTGCCGCATCTGTTCGCCGAGGAGTTCCTGGGGTGTTTTGCCGGAGACTTGCGCGGTGGTCAGCCCGGTGGCCGATTCATGGCTGCGGTTGAGCCGGCGGTAGCGCAGCTCCCCGTCGGGACCGACATCGTAGAGAGTGATGGCGTCCTGGGTACCGTTAAAGATCGTCTCGTACTCGTGGGAGATCTCTTCCAGCTTGAGCTGGTTCTCCTTGAGAGCGCTGATATCCTGGAAAATCAGGGCGACGCAATCCCGCTCGTAGCTGAAAGCGGAGATCTGAAACCAGCGCCCGAACGCCGTCGAATACGCCTCCAGCCGGAGCGGCTCTCCCTCGACCGCCACCCGCACATACAGCTCGCTCCAGCCGGCGGCGTCGATCCCGAGGGCTGGGAGCAGCTCCGCGCCCCGCCTGCCGACGATCCGTTCCCGGGTCTGGCCGATGATCTCCGCAAACGCCCGGTTCACTTCCAGAAAGAGCGCATCCACCGGCCGGTCGCCCTGGAAAATCAGTTGCTGATACGCAAACCCTTCGGTCATATGGGCGACAATCTCTTGATAATCCAAACGAAATTCCCGTTGAAAACGGTCCCTCATGAGCTCTCCTCCTAGACTGCCACGATCCCAGCCACAGTTTCAGCGCAAGCCAATTCAAATAACCGGAATCCTTCCGCCGTCAACGCGCAACGGCGTCCATCGCGGTTGCGGCGGGAAACGATTCCAAATTGCCGTTTAGCGGCTATAGCATTCACCCAACCGGCTTCCGCCAGCTATGAATTCTGACGATTCCATTATTTTCTTAGGGTTATTTTAACATATTCCCTAGCTTTATGTAAATTGCTTGCTATATTTTTGATCTTTGTTTAAAAATTATTAATCTTACAATAATTGTTATAAATTGTTAATTTTATCCTAATGTCTTACAACATTCAACACCGCCCACCACGACTCCGTTCCCTGGCAGTCTGGCGAGTCTTTTGGTCTGCCAGGCAACTGTTTACAGGGAGCAAGTACTTCCTTCGACCGCTCCGGCGACTCGTTGGATGACTCATACACTTCCTTCAGTCGCTCCAATAACTCCTTACGTGACTCCCCCCACTTCCTTTGGTCACTCCGGTAACTCCTGAGTGAACCACGCACTTCCTTCGGTCACTCCAGTAACTCCTTGAACGGCTCAGGCACTTCGCTCCGGCCCGGCGGAACATTGGGGATTGCAACCGGCGAGAATCAGCGGGGCTCAAGCCGGACCGGCGGTAAAGTTTTCCAGAACTTGACAGCCAGGTCCGGATATGACATAGTAAAGGCGGAAGAAACCGTTCAAGGAATGAGGTTCAGAGCGGTATCATGCTGAAGACAGGTGATGAAATGAAAGGAAAGAAGCTGCTGCGGTTCGGACTGCTCTGCCTGGCGCTGCTCTGCCTGAGCGGCAGCTACGGCGCTGCCGATGCCCCGGCGGGTCCGGAGCCGGGGCGGCAAAGCGCGACCCTTCGGCCGGCCGCAACGGTCCATACGCTGATGGCCGTGGGCGATCTCAACTTCGCCACCATCGCCGATAAACTGATCTCCAACCCTTCCTACCCCTGGGTCGATACCCGGGAACTGCTGCGGTCGGCAACCATCCTGGTGGGCAACCTAGAAGTGCCCTTCTCGGACCGCGGCGCGGTGTACGTCCCCAAAAAATGGCTGCTGCGCGCCGATCCCCGGACCGTCGCCAGCTTGACCGCGGCCGGTTTTGACCTGGTCACGCTGGCCAATAATCATATCATGGATTTCGGCCTCCCGGCGCTGGAAGATACCCTCTTCACCCTGAACCGGGCGGGCATCGCCCACACCGGAGCGGGCATGAACGAGGCCGCCGCCCGCAAGCCGGCGTTCTGTACCGCTCCCGACGGGACCCGTTTCGCCTTTCTCGCCTATTCCCAAACTTTCCCCGAGGAGTTTTGGGCCCAGGGGGACCGTCCCGGGACCGCCCACGCCAACCGGGCGATCCTGGCGGCCGACATCCGGAAGGCCAAAGCCCAGGCGGATTTGGTCATCGTTTCGTTCCACTGGGGCAAGGAATTGGAGACCATGCCCGCGCCGTATCAAAAAGAATTCGCCCGGCTGTGCATCGATGCCGGGGCGTCGCTGGTGCTCGGGCATCATCCCCATGTATTGCAAGGATTCGAAGTCTATCGCGGCGGGCTGATCGCCTACAGCCTGGGTAATTTCCTCTTTTCAACCTATTCGCGGCGGACGGTCGACAGCGTCATTCTGGCGGTCGATTTTGACCGGTCCGGCCCGGTCGCGGCCAGGCTCTATCCGGTCAATGTCAACAACTACGAGGTGGCTTTCCAAACCCGGCTGCGGCGCGGGGCCGACGCCGAACGGGTCTTGCGGGACCTCCGGGGGTATTCGGCGGAGTTTCAAACCCCCATCGCCTCCCGCGACGGCCTGGGAATCATCCGCATCCCCCGCCAGCCCCGACGCTGACGCCAAAAAGCCCTTTCGTCGCGACGAAAGGGCTTTTTCAATTTGCGAATTGTAAAAAACTTACCCGGCGGTGATCCGCTCCGTTCCCAGGTAGGGCCGGAGCGCCTCGGGAACCGTGACGCTGCCGTCGGCATTCTGATAATTCTCCAGGATCGCGGCGACGGTCCGTCCCACCGCCACGCCCGAGCCGTTCAGGGTGTGCACGAATTCGGGCTTGGCCCCGGCGGCCGGCCGGTAACGGATGTTGGCCCGGCGGGCCTGGAAGTCCTCGAAATTACTGCAGCTGGAGATCTCCCGGTACATGTTGAAGCTGGGCAGCCAGACCTCCAGATCGTAACATTTGGCGGCCGAGAAGCCCTGGTCGCCGCTGCAGAGCAGCACCACCCGGTAGGGCAGGCCCAAGGTCTGCAGGACCGCTTCCGCGTCCCGGACCAACTTCTCATGTTCGGCGTAAGACTCTTCCGGCTTGGTGAATTTGACCAGTTCCACTTTGTTGAATTGGTGCTGCCGGATGATCCCCTTGGTGTCCCGGCCGGCGGAGCCGGCTTCGGCCCGGAAACAAGCGGTATAGGCCGCGTACTTGATCGGCAGGGCCTCGGCCTCGAGGATCTCGTCGCGGTGCAGGTTGGTCACAGGCACCTCGGCGGTGGGGATCAGATAGAAATCGCCCGGCGTGCATTTGAACATATCCTCTTCAAACTTGGGCAGCTGGCCGGTGCCGATCATCGAGGCCCGGTTGACCAGAAACGGCGGGAAGATCTCGGTGTAGCCGTGCTCGCGGGTATGCAGATCCAGCATCAGGTTGACCAGGGCCCGTTCCAGGCGGGCGCCCCAGCGGCGCATCACCACAAACCGGGCGCCGCTGATCTTGGCCGCCCGCTCAAAGTCCATCATGCCCAAACTCACCCCGACCTCGTCATGGGTCTTGGGTTCGAAATCAAACTGGCGCGGTTCGCCCCAGGTCCGGATCACCGGGTTTTGGGTCTCGTCCCTGCCCACCGGCACCGATTCGTGGGGGATATTGGGGATGACCAGGAGGATCTGCTGCAGCCGCTCCTCGATCTCCCGGATCTCCTGATCCAACCGCCCGATCCGCTCGCCCACCTCTTGCATCTCCTTGATGATGGCCGAGGCGTCCTGGCCCTGTGCCTTTAACTTCCCGACCTCCTTGGAGACGACATTGCGGCGGTTCTTTAACTGTTCCACCTCGGCCAGGCCTTTGCGGCGTTCCTCATCCAGGCGCAGGAACTCATCCAGCGGCACATTGGCGCCGCGTTTCGCCATGCCGGCCCGGACTCTTTCCGGATCGGTCCTTACCAGTTTGATATCGAGCATCGTAGCCACTCCTTTATATTCCAGGGATCTATCCCGTTTTCACTGATCCGCGCTCCACCGCCAAGGATGGAAAAGGATAACTGAACTTTATTTCAATTTCTATATTATAAATTATCGGCCCAAAATTGGCAAATCCTCCGGCGAAATCGCTTGGCCGCTATTTTGTACCCCTTAAAAATAGCTCAATTCCCGGTGGCTGTCAATATTCGATGCGTTTGGCGGAGAATGATTAAATTGCGGGGGCAGTGCGAATTCTATTCTCTGCCGGCCCGGCGCGCCATCCGGCTTTCGAAGGCCGGAGCCGATCCCAATATAAATTCTTGCCATTTGGATCATCTCTTAGTAAAATTGTAATAAACCCGGACCGGGGAGCATCCCGGATGGCCACGAGCCTCTCGGGCGCTAAAATTCAACAACATTTCAGGAGCAAAGATGACGGACGCAAATTTCAAGATTGCCGTCTCCGGAGATCTCGGAAGCGGCAAAAGCACGGTTTGTAAGCTACTCCTCGAGAAACTGCCCGGATTTCGCATCTTTTCGATGGGCGAAGCCTGGCGCAAATTGGCCGAGGACCGCGGGATGACCATTTTAGAGTTGAATCAGTACTCCGAGACCCATCCGCTGGATGAAGAGATGGACGAAGCCATGGCCAAGATGGGCAAGGCCGAGGAGCAGATCATCTTCGATTCCCGGCTCGGCTGGCATTTTGTGCCCCATTCCTTCAAGGTCCATCTGACGGTCGACCCCAGAGCCGCCGCCAGCCGCATCTTCAATGACCGCCGTCGCGGCGATGCCGAAGAGTATGCCTCGGTCGACGAAGCGATGCAAAAGATCCTGGAGCGCCATCAGAGTGAAAAACAGCGCTACCTCCAGAAATACGGCATCGATTGCACCAATCCCGCCAATTACCACCTCATCATCGATACCACGCACCAGACTCCGGAAGCGGTCGCCGAATCGATCATCGGCCGCTTCCGTTCATGGGCCGAACAGCAATAACCGTTTTACGAGACAAATTGCGCTCAGCCGCCTTCGACAATCAAAGGCGGCTGATTTTTTTTGGCGACAGCTTGCCCTTTAGTCTGCCCAACCCCCGGATTGCATATTTTACACCAAAAAATGAATCGGAGGAGTGAGAGCGATGGATTTCGGAAAAGGCATCCGGCAAAGCATCGACCTTTACTTGCAAAACTTCGGCATTCTGCTGGCGGCGACCCTGGTGGTCGGCCTCCTGTCCTGCCTTACTTTCGGGATCTTGGCCGGACCGCTCTGTGGCGGTCTATTGGTTTTGGGCTTAAAATTGCTGCGCAACGAAAAACCGGAATTCAAAGAGATCTTCGCTCATTTCGACCAATTCGTGCCGACTCTCATCATCAGCCTGCTGCTTTGGGTCGTCGGACTGGCGCTCAGCCATATCCCGGCCATCGGCTGGCTGTTGGTCCTGGTGCTGGGACCGGCGGGGTACGGGATCTACGCGCTTGCCATCGGACTGGTGGTCGACCGCAAGACCGATCCGCTGTCCGCGTTGCGATTGAGCCTGGACTGCTTGGGCCGGCAGCTCCTGCCGCTATGGCTGTTTGGCCTGGCCATCTCGATCCTTTCCTGGCTCGGCGCGGCCCTCTGCTTCATCCCGATCATCCTGACCATGCCGGTCGGTGCGGCCGGTATGGCCGTTCTCTATCACGAATTGAGCCCCGGCATCCCCAGGGCGCTCCCGCTGAAGGATCGGACGTAATCCCGGATCCCCATCCGCGCTTCCGTACTTTAAAAAAACAAGGCTGAGAATCTCAGCCTTGTTCACTTTATTGCCAAGTTGATTGGCCGTCTTATTGGGCCAACCGTTTATACATCTCGTAACGGGCTTTGGCGTCCTTCTCGGCCCGTTCATACAGACCCTCGGCCACATCGGGGAATTGCTTCTTCAAGGTGGCGTAACGGACCTCGCTCCGGATGAAGTCTTGGAAGCTGTAGGTCGGGTCTTTGGACTCGAGCACGAACGGATTCTTGCCTTCGAGCGCTTGCTCCGGATTGTACCGGTATAACGGCCAGTAACCGGATTCGACCGCCAGTTTCCCTTCGTTCTGGCTCTTGCCCATGTTGATGCCATGGTTGATGCAGGGCGCGTAGGCGATGATCAGCGACGGCCCTTTGTATTTCTCGGCTTCGAGAACCGCCTTCATCAGCTGGTTCTTGTTGGCGCCCATCGAAACGGAGGCCACGTAAACATAGCCGTAGGACATGGCCATCAGGCCGAGGTCTTTCTTCTTGACGGTCTTGCCGGCGGCGGCGAACTTGGCGATCGCGCCGGTCGGGGTCGACTTGGAAGACTGACCGCCGGTATTGGAGTAGACCTCGGTATCCAGGACCAGGACGTTGATGTCCTCGCCGGTAGCCAATACATGGTCCAACCCGCCGTAACCGATATCATAGGCCCAGCCGTCGCCGCCGATGACCCAGACGGATTTCTTAATATACAGGTCTTTCATGGCGGCGATCTGGTTCAAAACTTCTTTCAATTCGCCGGCGGCTTTGGCAGCCTCGCCGTCGATGATGCCTTTCAGTTTGTCGCCGGTAGCCCGGGAGACCGTGGCATCGTCCTTGCCGGCCAACCATTCGTCGAAGGTCGCTTTCAGGTCGCCGGAGACGCCGAGCTCGATGGCTTGTTTGACCAGGTCCGCCAGTTTGTTGCGGCGTTGGTTGTAGGCCAAGGTCATGCCGTAACCAAACTCCGCGTTGTCTTCGAACAGGGAGTTGGCCCAGGCCGGCCCGTAGCCCTTCTCATTGGTGGTGTACGGGTTGGTCGGGGCGCTGCCGCCATAGATCGAGGAACAACCGGTCGCGTTGGCAATCACCATCCGGTCGCCGTACAATTGGGTGATCAGCTTCACATACGGGGTCTCGCCGCAACCTGCGCAAGCGCCGGAGAATTCGAACAGCGGCTGTTTGAACTGGCTGCCCTTGACGGTATCGGCATTGATGCTGATATCCGGGACGGGTTGCGCCGACGAAAATCCGTAAAACTCGCCTTCGGCCTGAGCCACATCTTCCAACGTGGTCATGACCAGCGGTTTCTCCTTGGCCGGGCAGATATCGACGCAGTTGCCGCAGCCGGTGCAGTCCAGAGGCGATACTTGCATCCGGAACTCATAGCCGGCGAATTCCTTGCCGGTGGCCACCTTGGTCTTGAAGCCTTCCGGAGCGTCCTTCAAAGCCTCGGACTTGATCAGATACGGCCGGATCGCGGCGTGCGGGCAGACGAACGAGCATTGGTTACATTGGATACAGGTATCCGGAGTCCACACCGGCACTTTGATGGCGATGCCGCGCTTCTCATATTGAGTGGTGCCCACCGGAACGGTGCCGTCGGGCGTGAAGGCGCTGACCGGCAGCTTGTCGCCGTCGAGGTGCAGAATGGGATGGATGACGTTTTTGAAATGCTCCGGAACCTCGACCTCTTCGAGCACTGCGCCGGTGGTGGCGGTGGCCCAATCGGCCGGATACTTGATCTCTTCCAGCGCTTCCAGCGCGCGATCCACGGCGGCGATGTTCATGTTGACGATCTTGTCGCCTTTCTTGCCGTAGCTCTTCTTAATGGCGTATTTGATATATTCGATGGCTTGGTCCACCGGAATCACGTTGGCGAGCTTGAAGAAGCCGACCTGCATGATGGTGTTGATCCGGCCGCCCATGCCGACCTCGGCCGCGATTTTGACGGCGTCGAGGTTGTAGAATTTCACTTTCTTTTTGGCGATCTGTTGTTTCAAAGCCGCCGGCAGCTTCTCGTCCATCTCCGCCGCGCTCCACGGGGAGTTCAGCAGGAAGTAGCCGCCCTCTTTGATGCCGTCCAAAATATCATAACGGGTGACATAGGACGGATTGTGGCAAGCGATGAAGTCCGCCTGGTCGATCAGGTACGGCGATTGGATCGGGGTCTTGCCGAACCGCAAGTGGGAAATGGTGACGCCGCCCGATTTCTTGGAGTCGTATACGAAGTAGCCCTGGGCGTACATATCGGTGTTGTCGCCGATGATCTTGATCGAGTTCTTGTTGGCGCCGACGGTGCCGTCGGAACCGAGTCCGAAGAACTTACAGCGGTGCACGCCGTGCGGCGCGGCATCGATGAATTCTTTCACATCCAGCGAGCTGAAGGTGACATCGTCGACGATGCCCACGGTGAAGTGGTTCTTCGGTTCCGCCAGGGACAGGTTATCGTAAATCGCCTTGACCATCGACGGGGTGAACTCTTTGGAACCCAACCCGTAACGGCCGCCGACGATGACCGGAGTCGCTTTTTTCTGCATGAAGACGGTGCAAACATCCTGGTACAGCGGTTCGCCGATGGAGCCGGGTTCTTTGGTCCGGTCGAGCACGGCGATCTGCTTGACGGTCTTCGGCAACACGGCCAGGAAATGCTCGGCGGAGAACGGACGGTAGAGACGGACTTTGATCAAGCCGACCTTTTCGCCTTTGCCGTTCAAGTAATTCACGGTCTCCTCGATGGTGTCGCAACCGGAGCCCATCGCGATGATGACGCGTTCGGCATCGGAGGCGCCGACATAATCGAAGGGTTTATAGGAACGTCCGGTCAGGCTGCTGACTTGCTCCATGATCCGGGCGACGATTCCGGGAACTGCCTCATAGAACTTATTCGAAGCCTCTCTGCCCTGGAAGTAGATGTCCGGGTTCTGCGCGGTGCCGCGTTGGTGCGGATGCTCCGGATTGAGGGCCCGTTTGCGGAAGTCGGCGACTGCCTTCCAGTCGACCAGTTTGGCCATATCTTCATAAGCGATCTCTTCGATCTTCTGCACTTCGTGGGAGGTCCGGAAACCGTCGAAGAAATGCAGGAAGGGCACGCGCGATTCCAGCGTGGCCAGATGGGCGACGAGCGCCAGATCCATGACCTCCTGGACCGAAGCCGAAGCCAACAGCGCAAAACCGGTCTGACGGGTCGCGTTGATATCGGAATGGTCGCCGAAGATCGACAGCGCATGCGTGGCGAGCGCCCGGGCCGATACATGAAAGACGCTCGGCAACAATTCGCCGGCGATCTTGTACATGTTGGGAATCATTAATAATAAGCCTTGGGAAGCGGTAAAGGTGGAGGTGAACGCTCCGGCGGCCAACGAACCGTGAACCGCTCCGGCAGCGCCGGCCTCGGACTGCATTTCGGCAATCCGCACCGTCTGTCCGAATAAGTTCTTGCGACCGTGGGCTTGCCAGTCATCCGCCACTTCCGCCATGGGAGAGGACGGAGTGATCGGATAGATGGCGGCAACATCGCTAAAGGCGTACGCTACATGGGATGCGGCGGTGTTGCCATCAATGGTAACTTTTCTAGCCATATGTCTTCCTCCTTAAATATAAATGAACCGATAGGATAAATATTTGAAAAATATGGAAATGGTATGTCGTGTTTACATAACATCCCCAAAATATTACCCTTCCTATCATAGCGCATTTTATATACGATCGAAAGCCCTTTAACAAAAAAATAACACGCTTGCCGGTTTAATCTGTGATATTTAAAGCTTTTTTATGTTCAAAATGAAAATTTTTCGCCCCCCTTTCAAAAGCGAGCCAATGACATTTTTTTTGAAACAACGCTCGTCTTTCTAGCCCGCCAAAGTCTTCTTCATGCCCGCCTCCAAATCGGCGATTTTCTTTTGACACTTTTGCCATTGGGAGTCTATAATGGACACAATAAATCCGTGAGGAAACAGTGGCTCATGTTCAATCGAAAAAGCTGGCTAGAGTTATGGAATTTGTTGTGGGTCTTCTTTAAAGTGGGCTGTTTCACCTTCGGGGGCGGGCTGGCGATGTTGCCCCTGATCCAAAAAGAAGTGGTGGATAAACGCGGCTGGATCAGCGAGTCCGAGATCTTGGACGTCTTCGCCATCTCCCAGTCGATCCCGGGCGTCATCGCCATCAACTCCGGCATATTCATCGGCAAAAAACGCGCCGGGATCCCGGGCGCCATCGCGGCGGCCTGCGGCGTCATCCTGCCGGCCTTTCTCTCCATCCTGCTGGTGATCGCCGTCCTCTACCGGGTGAAGGAGGAGCCGGTGGTCGCCAAGATCTTCACCGGAATCCGGGCCGCTTCGGCGGGGTTGATCCTCCTGGCAGCCTTCAAGCTCGGCAAATCGGCCATCAAAAACCGCGCCGGCCTCTGGATCGCCCTCATCTCCTTTGCCGGCATTGCCATTTTCAATGTCTACGCCATGTGGGCCGTCGTCTTTGGCGGGGCGGCGGGCTACTTCATCCATGTCTATCAGCGGAGGGCCAAATGATGCTGGGCAAATGTCTCTTACTCTTCTATGTCTTCTTTAAGGTGGGGCTGTTCAGTTTCGGCGGCGGCTACGCCATGTTGCCCATGATCTACCAGGAGATTGAGCAGTTCGGCTTCATGCCGCCGCGGGAGTTCTCGGACATCGTGGCCCTTTCGCAGATGACGCCGGGGCCGGTGGCGGTCAACGCCGCCACCTATGTCGGAGAGAAGACCGCCGGTTTCTGGGGGGCGGTCTTCGCCACCGTCGGCGTGGCCCTGCCCTCGCTGATTCTGATCGTGATCGTCTCCGCCTTCCTGAACCGTTTCAAAACCAGCCAGGCCGTCCAGGCTGTTCTGGCCGGGATCCGGCCGGCGACCGTCGGGCTGATCGCCTCGGCCGTATTGTTCTTCGCCAACACCTCGATCTTTACGAATAAGCTCAGCTTGGCTTTTTTCCGCAATCCGCTCCATTTCCTCAACCTGCCCGCCCTGGCCATCTGCGGCCTGACGATCCTGGCCACCCAGAAGTGGAAGATGGATCCGATCCTCCTGACCGTCTTTGCGGGCGTGCTGGGCGCCTTCATCCTCTAGCCGCCGGATCGCTCAAACCCCTCGCCGGGAGAGCCGGATCCAACGCGCGGCATGCCGCCTCAACCCATGGGCAAAATTTTCCTCCCGATGATTGTTCCCGAATGACTCAAGATCGATCTTGAGCGACTGAAGATCGATCTGGAATCACAAAAGATCGATCTTGAGCGACTGAAGATCGATCTGCAATAACAAAAGATCGATCTGGAATCATAAAAGATCGATCTTGAGTTACCGAAGATCGATCTGGAATCACAAAAGATCGATCTGGAATCATAAAAGATCGATCTTGAGTTACCGAAGATCGATCTGGAATCACAAAAGATCGATCTTCGGTTCCTAAAGATCGATCTTGAATCACCCAAAATCAATCCGGCGCGACCGAAGATCGATCTGGAATGACTGAAGAGCGATCTTCATTGCCGCCATGACCCCGCGCAGTCTCGCGGGGTATCTTCCGTAAGCCGGCGAGAAGTCCGCTTATTCCGCGACGAAGCGCGCCAATTCCTCGTTGAACTTATCGCGCTGATCGTAAAAGAGCCCATGCCCGCTCTCTTCGAACGGCACCAGCCGGGAACCGGCGATCCCCTGGTGTTGCGCCTCGGCCAACGGGAAACGGCAGACCCGGTCATGGATGCCGTGCAAAATCAGGGTCGGAACGTTGATCTTGCCGAGGTCCGTAAACAGTTCCTCCTCGTCGAGCCAACTCTCCGCCACCGCCGCGGTCGCCCAGTTGGCGGCCTGCAGCCCCATCTGAAAGAACCAGTCCGCTAAAGCTTCCGTGACATGCTGGAAAAAGAACATGTTCCCGAAGTCCCGCAGCATTTGCGGGCGATCGTTGTGGGTGGCCGCGATGATCTGCTCGACTGCCTGCCGCTGCAGTCCGTAGGGAAAATAGGGGCGCTGGATCAAGCTCGGGGCGGCGGCGGCAAACAGCGCCAGTTTCGCCACGCCGTAACCGTTATGGCGCGCCATGTACCGAATGGCCACCCCGCCTCCGGTGGAATGGCCGCCCAAGGTGATATCCTGTAATTGCAACGCCTCCACCACGGCGCGGATATCATCGGCCATCCGGTCGTAGGAGTAGCCGTGCGCCGGCTTATCCGAATTGCCGAAGCCCCTCGTGTCCAACCCGATGCAACGGTACCCCTGCCGGCCGAGCGCCGCGAACTGGTACTCAAACATCCGGTGATTGGCCGGCCAGCCGTGCACGAACAGAATCGTCCGCCGGCCCTCGCGGTTGATGTCCTCCACATAAATATTGACCCCGGTCTCGACGCAAATATAGTATCCCACCTTCACCCTCCGTCCCGATATAGCATTTTGATAAAGCGTAAACGGCTTTGTTCGCGAAAAGTGCGGTGAAGCGTTCGCGTTTTTCGCTCCAAACCCCTTAACGCTTTCGCAAAATGCTGTATTGTCAGAACCATTGTATGCGCCGGATAGGCAAAGGTCCCAGATCCCGCGGGCAAAAATCGCCGGAGGCGCGGGGCCTCACGTCGCACCCCCAAACCATCTTGGCAGAACCAAAAAAGGGGGGAACATCCCTCCCTTTTCTCCCACAACGCGAGTTTTTTTCGATTCATGCGTGCAAAAACACGCCTGAGGCAGTGTTGTACTCTCCTCAAGTCTCGCAATAGCGTAGGTAACGCATCCCAATTTTTCTGTCGCGTCTATCGCTAATGAAGCGACGGTGTTTCTAAACTGAGTCCCAGCCGTTCATACTGTTCCGCAGGGGCGTCATTTTCTTTCATTAGCCGGACCATCAGCCGGATCATCCGTTCCTCTACAACCGGGTCATGCAATGGTTGCTCCTGCTGTGGATCCTGCTCCAGATCAAACAGCAATGTCCCAAACTGGTGGTAATTACGGTCTTCCCAGGGGAAGGACTTTATCTTCAGCACCCGGCATCCTTTGGTAAATGAGAATGGGCCGGCGAATTCCGCGGTAAGCATCTCTTCGACGCTGAACCGCTTGCGCATATGGGTCGGCATGAGCGTATAATCGTATACGGGTCCATTTTCGGGCCGGGCTGGGCCGCGCATATAGACATATCTGCCATCCGTAACATTGACATGGGCTCCGTGCAACCCGAAAAGCGCCGCTTCCCGAATGGGCCGGTTGAACGCAATCACATCTTTCAGTGGCTTTCCTTGCATATCGGTTGGTATATCAAGCCCAAAGAATTGTACCAATGTCGGAGCTAGGTCAATGGTCTGAACGATGCAGGAGTTTCTGACTCCCCGCTTGGCGCTCCGCGGATCCCAGATAAATAAGGGCTGGTGAGCAACCTCGTTGTAAAATGGCTGAATGCACTTGGCCCACCACTCGTGTTCCGCCAGTAAATATCCGTGGTCGGTATTGACAATCAGCATCGTGTCCTTCCACATATCGTACTGATCCATTAAATCCAGAACCTTGCCCAAATAATGATCACACATGCTGACCAGAGCAGCGTATTCAAAGCGAACATGTTCCACTTGATCCGGAGTCTCGGTAACCCGCTTGTAATCCGGCCAATCAAAGTGCGGTCCCCGATAATCGTGAGGATAGAGGTCTTTGTATTTTTGCTGCGTAAAGAATGGTTCGTGAGGATCGAAGGTCTCAATTTGCAAAAACCAGTTGTCTTCGGTATGGTTCTTCTGGATAAACTCCATCGCCAGGTTAAAGGTTTTCGCTTGGGGTTGATCCTCCTCCCGCTGCATATATTGCCGATTAATCCAGTCCTGCCGCCACAGGCGTTTCTGTCCCCCGATAGCGTTTTCAATATTGGGGTCTTTGACTTCGCCTTTCCAAGGATCCCCTTCTTGTCCCCGGGAGATTTCCCAGGAACTATAACGCGTGTGGTATGTACCGCCCCCGTCCTCCCAATAGTGTCCATGATCGCTGACCAAATGGGTATAGACGCCATTTTGTTTTAAAATTTCCGGCATGGAATCGTCAAATGGTTCGAGCGGCCCCCAACTCCGGTGGAGAAAATTATAGCGGCCCGTATGCAATTCCCGGCGCGCCGGCATGCAGGGCATGCTTCCAATATAACAATTGTCGAACGTTACGGTATGTTCCGCCAATCTTTTAAAATTCGGGGCATGAATCCATTCGCACCCGTAGGGCGGCAACATATGCCGATTTAACGAATCGAACATAATCATAATGGCTTTCATAAAAATACTCCTTTTTTAATATAAACTTTAGTCTATTTCATCCGGGGTCAAATCAGAGAATGTCCTCCGTTCTCTCTTGATTTTCAACTTCGACTTTTGACTACATGATGCACGTGTGAATTATCCCTTACACTAACTAGCGGCCAATGGGCCATAACTTGAATTGGTTGCTTCCGGGATGCAGCTGTGAGAATGGACCTACTACGACGCCGCCTTTTCTTTCGTTCCCAAAAAAGTCCGTAATGACATCTGGCGCTATGACATCATATCCGAGTGTTTTGTAAAGCTCATGAGGGCCAAGATAGAAGCCGGTCATTTTGGGTGCCCCTAGGTTGGCGGGTATGTTATTCGGATCAATATTTATGGTGATTTCACAGGAGTTCTCATCTGCTGAGTAGGTATAAGTATTACCGGAAACCACTGCGCTGTGGGCATCGGGAGTATAATTGTGAGCGGAAGCATAATTATTTATTTTTTGCGCACCGTTATAGTAAACATTGTAGTCACATTCATTGCCCCATATGTAGGTACCAACGAAAGTCGTAACATTGGGTTGATATACGGACCAAGTTGGCTCATAAGCGGCCGGCTCGGTGGCTTCAGCAATTGGGCCATTCGTATAGAATATATTATTAAACATCTTATTAAACCGATATCGTGTTTCATAACGGCCCAAACTTGTTAATGTATCCGGTACATGAAGCGACATCGTACGACAAACACCGTCCCAGCCTTCAGCTGTTTCGGGAGTCCCCGTGATTCGTTTCGGATTCACAAAATTATTATTATTACCTATGCCCAGGAACAAGTTATGTACCATGTAGGTATGACTACTTTCGTACATGTTTATTCCCACTCCGATAAATACATTATTATCCATCAGATTATAGCCGTGATTCGCTTCATACATTACATAACTAAGTCCGGGGCCAGCAAATACATTCTCCGACACCCTACAGTTATTACATTCGGAATCCAGCCATATAGGCATTGTTTTCCATGTCTGGTTACTGTAGAAATAGTTATGATGAATATAAATGCCTTCTCCTCCGTCGACATCCTTTACAAAAGCTTCGGAAAGAAGAGTTGTATTCAAAGCATTATTATTGATCAGCTTATTCCCGGCTATCTCCGTATACGCGCCTTTATATGCCATTATGCCGTTGGTGCCATTATCCCTGACAACATTATTGAGAATTTTATGATACCCATATACGGCAGGCGTCCCTCCATTAGCAGCTTCCTTTCGTTGCGCGCCCAGTCCGAAATCAATGGCTACGCCACGATTATTCTTCACTGTACAATTCTGAATAATCCAATGATGGCCGCCGGTGGTGGCGATGGCACCGTCCATTGGAATAGACATCGTGGCGACACTTTCCGGTTTCCAATAACCTTGCCCCTTTGGAGCGCAGCCATGCATGACAGTCAAACCATCAATCGTAATATAACCTTGGTTCCAGGCTGCGTTTATTACCTGTTTCCTGACATGGATCTCCGCCCTATTCCTGTTTGGATCCAGCCCGCTAAAGTTTGCGTATACGGTTGTATTGGAGCCATCGACGATGGCATACCAAGTTTTTGCATTATTTTGTACATTCGAAATGCTCGTCTGCTGCGCCAATTCTCTATCATTGATATACACATTGCCGCAGGAGATAGGTCTGGTTGGCCACACGGTATTAAAAGGATTGAAGTCCCCAAAGTATGAATTTGCCTTTACCAATTTATATGTATCGCCGCTGTATGGTTCCCATCCGGTCGCAACATCAGAGCCTTTCACGATAACATTCTCACCATCCGCTGCCTTTAGGGTTATCCGCGATGTTTCATCGTTGCCTCCCCTCGGAAAGGTTACGGTTTCCCTATAGGTGCCTTCATGGACTATGATGGTGTCACCCGGCCGCGCGGCATTAACAGCTGCACTGATCGTCCGATAATCAGCGGAACCATGCTGCTTTACAGTAATTATTTTTCCGGAGTGACCCGTAGCTGTTTGTTCTGCATAAGTATTATTTACAGCCACTAATGTTAAACAGGCTGCCATTATAAAAAACAAAAGAATACTTAAACTTTTTCTAATACCGTATTTCATCGTTTTCCCTCCTTTTACCCTCATAAGGCGGCATTTGACGTTTAAAGATCAAACTGAAATTAGTAGAACATCCTCATCTTCTTTTTTTAAGTTCTCAAATTTAATTGTCTAAATAATGGCTAAAAACTTGGGTCGCCGCGCCGATGACCTCGGCCCGGTCCCCTAACGAAGCCCTTTCAAACTGCAAATCCCGGGCAGGATTGGGATAAGTTGTTTCAATTGCAGTGTTTACAGCAACTTCATAAAAAGTAGGACAATGAAGAATGGTTTCACCACCAAGTACAATCATGTTCGGCAATATCAAATTGATAAAGTTCGCCAAAGCGACTCCCAATGCCCAAGCCGCTTTGGTTACAAGCTCTACACATAATGTGTCTCCTGCGGCGACCGCTTGGCAGATATGACTAAATTGAAGTTTCGACAAGTCTCCGTCAATATAATCGGTAATTAGCGATTTTTGACCTTCTTCAACCAGTCTGATTGCCTGATTGACCATGGAGTATGAGGACGAATACGTTTCCAAACATCCCCGGTGCCCGCAAACACACCGGTTGCCATGAATATCGATAATCATGTGCCCCAGCGATCCGGTAATGTCATTTACTCCGCCGACTAGATTGCCATTGATAATATGCCCACAGCCAATTCCGTGTTCAGCATAAATGTAAACGACATTATCGAGATTTTTGGCATTTCCGTACCAACTTTCCCCCAAAACCCCGGCACGAGCCTTATTATCTAAAAACACCGGCAATCCGGTCGCTTTTTTAACCAATTCAGCCAGAGGCACATTGACCCAACCGCTCACCGGGAAATCATGCGGTTTTAAAATGATTCCGCTCTTCCGATCGAGGGGCCCAATCGCAGCAATTCCGATACCAAGCAATTTGCCGGCGATCTCCCTACGGGCTTTAAAATCCTCAATTACATCACGGATTTTTAAGGCAACGGCGTCAGGAGTAAATTCCGCTGTGAGCGGAAATGAGACCGTATCGACGATGATTCCGTCCAGATTCATTAAGATCATTTCAAATCGTTTACGGGATATTTTAACGCCGACCGCATAAAACGCCGTATCCTTGATTGCATACAACTGTGGCTTTCTCCCGCCCGTAGAACCTCCGATCTCTTTGGCAACGATCAATCCTGATTTCAAAAAATCCTCTACCATCCTCGATATCGTCGCAAAAGTGACCTGTGTCATTTGACTCAAATCCACTTTGGAAATGGGCCCGTAACGGCGGATTAATTGAAACATATATTTCTCGGATATTTTCTTATTGGTAGTGGCGCTAAAAATAGGAACTTGCATTTTTTACCTCAAGTTTATTTTTAAAATATATAAGTTGAATTAAATTTCGAATATGCATCATGTCGCTAAAGCCGGCCATGATGGTTAATTAAGGAATTTAATTCAACTTATTGCCGCAGTAATGGGATCATTTTATCCCGCTCGTCATAATTCCTTGGACAAAATACCGTTGGAAACAGAGAAAAACGATAAGCACCGGGATGGTTACAATCGTCGTCGCCGCCATTAAGTACTCCCATTGTACCGTACCGGAACTTCTATAAACTTGGAGTCCCAGTTGGACGGTACGCATCTTTTCACTATTGGTCATTACCAAAGGATAAAAAAAGTCATTCCAGACTGCAACGGTTTTCAAGATTCCCAAGCTGGCATAAATGGGCTTGCTGGCTGGCATGTAAATCATAAAATAAGCGCGAAACGGCGAACATCCGTCAATTCTGGCCGCTTCATCCAGCGCCTTCGGAAATCCCAGATAAAACTGACGGCATAAAAAGATTCCAATGGAACCGGACAGCGCCGGGATAATTAAGGCATAATAAGTGTCCAGCCAGCCGGTCCCGCCCTGACCCAACCAATTATTGCCGCCAAAAAACGGCATCGCCCGCATAATGAGAAACTGGGGGATGATCGTGACTTGGGGCGGCACCATTAAGCCGATCAAAATAAAGAAAAATAAGAAATCTCGTCCGGGGAATTTTAACCGTGCAAAGCTGTAGCCGGCAAAGGAATTAAAAAACAAACTACCGATCACCACGACGAAGGTTATAAAAAATGAATTCGTAAAATACCGGTGCCAAGGCGCTAAGTTCATCGCTTCGATGAAATTGGCTATTCTCCATGCCTTTGGGAAAAAAGAAAACGAATTGGCCAAATAAATTTCATCTGAAGCTTTTAAAGCGGTGAAGACCATTCCAATAAAGGGCAGCATCATGATCAAAGCAAAGCCGCTTAAAAGTAAGTATCCGAACAGCAGTCTTTTTTTTGAATGTCCCAATTTTTTCCCTCCAAGTCAATCATATTATATCTGATTCCTGGTTGCCATATTTAAAATTAAACAAAGTGATAGTGGTGGTAATCAACAGCAGAACCAACGCCATCGCAGAAGCGTAACCCATTTTGTTATATTGAAACGCATTTTGATAAATCTGATGCACGATCGTGGTGGTCGAATTGATCGGCCCGCCATTGGTCATGATGAACACTTGATCGAAGACTTGAAAGGATTTGATACACGCCATGACAAACAAGAAAAAGGTAATCGGCTTGATCATCGGAATGGTGATCGTGAAAAACTGCCGCAGTTTTGAAGCGCCGTCCACCGTCGCCGCTTCATAAAGATATTCCGGAATTCCCTGTAAACCGGCTAAGTAAATAATCATGTTATAGCCCAAACCATTCCAGATATTCACCAAAATGACCGAAGGCATGGCTAAAAAGGGATCAAATAACCAGTCCTTCGTCTCCATTTTCATTGCCATGAGGATACTATTGAGCAAACCATGACCCGGATCATAGATCCAAAGCCAGACCATGGAGGCAGCTACCATGGAAATGATATTCGGCATATAATAACAGGCCCGAAAAATCGCTTTCCCTTTCAGCAGCTTGTTATTTAACAACACTGCCGCAATCAATCCTAACACCATGCTCGGAAAAATGGTAAAAATGGAAAACAAAAAAGTATTCATAAGCGCCGTGGTGAAATTTTCATCCTGGAAAGCTTGCACATAGTTCTGTATCCCGACCCATTTCGGGGCGCTCATGAGATTATAATCGGTAAATCCCAGATAAAGTGTCCAGATAACCGGAATTAAGACAAATACGGTGTAAATCAGATAATTGGGAAGTATAAATAATAAGCCGATGCGTTCACTGTTTAACTTTTTTCTGAAGAATCTTTTGGGCCGATTTTTCATGAATTAATCTCCTTGCGATAAAAGAATGGGAAGGGCTTCAACCGCCTCAACCCATTCTTTTACCGATTCCTTTGTTATTTCTTCAGCGCAGCGCGAATTTTGGCGGCAGCCTCATCCAAAGCTTGCTTCGGCGTTTTCTTGCCGTAATAAGCTTGTTCCAGCGACAAACTGAGAATTTTCTGGGCTTCGGAGAAAACCGGACTCTTGTTGAATCCCCGTGAATTTTGAAGCGCGGTTATAAAGATTCTGTTTTTTTCCGGACTGTCTTTGACAAATCGGTCTTCCAACGATTTTCGGGTCGGCAAAAAATTAATTCCCTGATAGATATCCCACAGCGAGTCTCCGGAATAAAGGAACTCGGCCAATTTGGTGGCTGCTTCCTTATTTTTGGTCGACGCGGATACTGTAAAGAAAGTCCCCATGACCAGTGCGGTGTCGGATTTTTGCTTGATCGGCAGGGCATAGCCAAGCTTATCGCCGGCTTTTTTCTCAAGTTCGGGCAAAGCTTGCGTCTGCATATAAGCCATGGCCGCATAGCCGTTCATGAACACCGGACCGGTCAAAGACTGGATATCGCTGGGGATAATCGTGTTGTACTTGTTTTTTAAGTTGACTAAATAGGTGAGTGCTTGAACGCCTTCTTTGCTATTAAATAACGGTTGACCGTCTTCATCCCACAAGTCTCCATTTAACTGCCATAACATGGTCGCAAACATCTGGTGTCCGTTCTGGGTAGCAATATCCAACCCAGCCCGCTCAACCCGGCTTCCATTGCGCTTCGTCAATTTTATGGCATACTTTTGTAGTTCTTGCCAATTTCGAGGCGGTTTGTTGGGGTCAAGGCCCGCCTCTTTAAAATAGTCTTTGCGATAAAGAAAAACCCGAACCTCCGGAAGCAACAAGCCATATAATCTGCCCCGATAGCTTCCTTCTTTAAGTACTACATCATAAAAATCCTTGGTATTCAATTTCGCGGAGTTTTTATCGAAAGGCAAGAATCTATTCTGGCTGACCAACTGGCCAAATTGGCCCCAGCCCACGCCCATCACATCAGGGGCCACTCCGCCGCTATAAGCGGTATTTAATTTTACAGGATACTCATTCCAGGGGATCTGGGCGTAATTGACTTTAATATTCGGATTTTCTTTTTCAAATTTAGCAAGAACGCTTTCCATGGTCGCTTTAATCGTGGGTTCTTGCCCGGGCATCCAAAAGTTCAAGGTCGTCACGTTGGAATCCGCCAAAGAAATACCCGATAAGAGGACGAACACACCCAAGGCAATGATGAATAACAGTTTTTGCTTCATTACTTTCCCTCCCTACATATTTTAGAAAAATACTCCAACTTTGGTTCGGTTTGTTACCCCCTTTCGCAAACTTATTATCATTAATATAATAAGTCTTATGATAAGTTGTTAAGTAAGTTCGAGGCGAGGGAGATTATTCCTTCCCAAAAATAAAATTTTTTTAAGAAGTAGTTAAATTCTTGAAAAGATTCACAGGGGCATCGCGACCCCACCCCTTGGTCTCGAAATTCGGGGCAGGAATCGCCCCGCGGACATCGGAGTGAAAGCCATCCAATCTTTACCCCCTGATTTTACGCGGTTTTAGCCGCACTTTCCAAACTTATCCACAGCCAAAATTCATTAACCCCATTCAACGATCCCGTTTATCCACAGACGCTCATGCCTTAAAAAGGCACCATCAAAAATAAGAAAATAAGGTGAATTTTTTGGGGGCTCGTTTCTATTTTCAGGATAGGAATAGAACACTTCACAAAAAGAACTCTTTTATTCACAAAAAGAGCTCGCTCAGCGACTGAAAGAGCTCATTCTTCCGAAAAAGAGCTCTTTCATTCACAAAAAGA
>NZ_SLUN01000047.1 GCF_004340685.1 Hydrogenispora ethanolica
AGGTTTTGTGAAGAACGGATCTTTGATAAATTGCTCAGAGCTTGCGTTTCTCATGTCCCGATTACCTATGCGGATCTAACTTTATAATCATCAGCTTGTTTAGCGACTGAATGAGCTTTCTCAGTCACCCAAAGCGATCCGTGATTCACAAAACGTTCTCCTTGAGCTCCTCGATCCGGTCACGTATCCGCCAAACGACGCCATGACTTATCCTTCGATCCCTTCGTGAGTGAGCGGAGCTAACTTGATAATCGTCTAAAAATAAAAGGGACCTACAATAACCTTATCTCTGGCTACCGCACCACGTTTCGTGGATACCTGCAACCTTTCGGCTACAAACACCCATTACACGTACTACGATAACCTTTGACCGACTATTATTGAGATTTAGGGATCTGCCTGCAATCTTTCGACTGCAAACACACCCGGTCACCCCAATAATAATCTGGGCTCGACTGCCACCGATAGGTTTCCCTACCCCGACGATCTCATCAACCGCCGGAATAAGTTGGCCCACCGATAACAATCTGGCTCAGACCCATATGGATCCCCTGCGGCTTGCGGCAGAACCCATATGAATCAGTTGCTCGACTGATAGCGACCCACATTGTCCTTGGGACGGAGCCGCTATCAATCTGCGCCTCGGCTATTGCAAATCCCTGAGTATAGAATCCCCGCTTCATTCGAAATTATACAAAAAAAATTTGCTTCATGGTTTACCTGATTGTCTCGTGGCTCGGTTGTCCCGGATCAAGAGAAGGATCCCTGAGATCATCCAGGCGGTGCCGAATCCAATCAGGAACCAGCCGACGCCGCCGGGGCGAGTAAAGTAACCGAGAAGGGTGACGACGATTCCGAAGCTGATGACGATATAATCGGTAGTCATTTTGCGCTCCCTTTCTTTTGCTTATGACAGACGAATTCATTCCATAGTTGTAGTTTGAACACCGTCAGGTTAAAAGTTCGGTAGGGTTATTGACTTTTTTGGAAAGTCGTGTTATAAATATACAAATATAAATCAATGATAGGGATATGTCCTTGGGAGTTGGTTCACAAGAGAGAGAAGGCCGCGGCTGAAAGCCTTCTTTGAAGCATTCCAGCGATACCACCCTTGAGTGGCGGTCGGAAATTGGAGTATGACTGCCCGGAACGGCCGTTACCCGTATCAAGTGGGTCTGCACCAAGAAAGGTGGAACCGCGGAAGCTAAAATCTTTCGTCCTTTCAATCGATAAGGATGAAGGATTTTTTTATTTTGGCGAAGGAGTGATAGACGTGCAAGATCATCATGTGAATGTGGGAATTCTAGGACTGGGGACCGTGGGCACCGGCGTGGCTCGAATCTTACTTACGCAACAGGATCTATTACGGACTCGTTCGGCTTTGACTTTTACCTTACATACGATCGTGGAATTGAATTGGGACAAAGAGCGGGATTTGGATCTCAGCGGCGTAGAATGCATTACGGACGCGCAAAAAATGCTCGAGAATCCCGAGATTGACATCATAGTGGAGACCATCGGGGGTTATGAACCAGCCTTCACTTTTATCGCAACCGCCTTGCGCAATCGAAAGCATGTGGTTACCGCCAATAAGGCTTTGATTGCCACCCGGGGCCGGGAATTATTCCAAATTGCCAAGGAGAACGGCGTGGATTTATTGTTTGAGGCCAGCGTCGGCGGGGGCATCCCGATTATTAAGGGCCTGCGGGAGGGACTGGTTGCGAACCAGATTGAACGCGTTTATGGGATATTGAACGGGACTTCCAACTATATATTGACCCGGATGCATCAGGAAGAGCTGGAATTCGGCCAGGCGCTCGCCGAAGCGCAAGCCAAAGGATTCGCCGAGGCCGATCCTACGCTGGATGTGAGCGGCGGAGACGCCGCTCACAAACTGACGATTCTGGCGTCGATCGCTGCTTCCGGTTTTGTCAACTATCAGGACCTGTATATCGAGGGTATTCAGAATATCACCAAGCTGGATATCAATTTCGCCAAGTCGTTTGGCTATACCATCAAGTTGCTGGCGGTAATGCGCCGGATGGAAAACGGACTGGACTTGCGGGTTCACCCGACCTTGGTGCCAAATAACCATCTCTTGGCCGCGGTGAATAATGAGTTGAACGCAGTCTTTGTCAAGGGCGATTTCGTCGGCAACACCATGTTCTATGGTCCGGGAGCCGGGGAACGGCCGACCGCCAGCTCCATTGTGAGCGATATCGTGGATCTGTCCCGCGACTTGTTGCTCAAAGAAGGGGAGCAGTTCAGCTGCCGGACCCTCAACCCCGAGCAGGGGATTCCGGTGGTGCCGGTGGAGCAGATCAGGAACCGTTTTTATCTGCGTTTCTTCACGCTGGATGCCCCGGGAATCCTGTCGAAGATCTCCGGCGTGCTGGCGCAGAATGGTATTTCCATCTCATCGATGGTGCAATTGGAGACCCACGGTAAGGATAATTATGTGCCAATTGTGCTATTGACGCACGAAGCTTCCGAACAAGCGATGAAACAGGCGTTGGATGCCATCGGTAAATTTGACTTTATTCAGGAGAATTATTTACGAATTCGGCTTTTCTAAAAGCGTTGCGATAAACCCCGTCCGAAGGTCGGGGCGTTCACAAAAGCTCAGAGAAGCAAGTGATAAAGTCGCTTTAAATCTGTTGACAAGTCGAGTCCAACTAAAAAGAGACTTTATCACATGGCTTCTAAAACCACTCATTTTCTCATATTTATTCATAGTAGGGAACGAATATCGCAAAAGGGCTGTCGCCGGTGATCTAAAGTGGCAGTCCTTTTCGCTTATATCCCGAAGTTCCCAATAACAACTTCCTCCTCGTTTGACAGGGATTTTGCGACGGATGTCGAATGTACCTCGAAACATTATCAATCGTGAAGGGTGATGAGCATGAAAAAAAACAGGCTGCTATTCCTCTCGATCTTGATGTTGGCGGCTTTCACCTTGGCCTTTGGCTTCCAAGCCAGTTCGGCTGTTAGCGAGTCGTTTGGCGATCCCAAGGCTATCCGGGGAGGCCAGCTTAATTTAAATACACCCGAATTCCCTAAATCCTTCAATTATTATGTCAATGGTGCGCTTGATGCGCATGAAGTTTTCGCGTTTGTCTATGACACGTTACTGGAGTGGAATCCGACTTCCTTGGAATACTCTCCGCTGTTGGCGAAATCTTGGAACATCTCCGCCGATAAAAAGGAGTTTACCTTCACCCTCGACCCCAGAGCTAAATGGGCCGACGGGCGGCCGGTGACCACCGCCGACGTCCAATTCACTTATGATACAATCATGAACCCTAAGAACCTCACTTCGGTTCAGCGTATGGCCATGGGACGATTCACTCCGCCCCAGGTGGTCGATAAATACACTATTAAGTTCAAGGCCAAGAATGTTCACTTTAAGAACATGGAAGTTTTGGCCGGCTTGAACGTTCTCCCAAAGCATCGCTTCGCCGGAAAGGATTTTAACAGGGCATTTAACATGAATCTCCCGGCGGGGAGCGGGCCGTATATGCTAAGCGAGGTTAAGGAAGGTCGCTATTATGTGATGGCCCGCAATAAAAAATATTGGGCGGCCAGTTTTCCCCAGCATAAGGGCATGTATAATTTCGACCGCATTAAAATCCGGGTGATCGCCGACACTGCCGCGTTCGAAGCTTTTAAAAAAGGCGATTTTGACATTTATCAAGGGATCTCCGCCAAGGATTGGGTGACCCGGACCCATGTGAAGCCGTTCCAGAATCACTGGATCATCAAACAAAAAGTCTATAATTACTCCCCGCAAGGGTTTACGGGTATGGCTTTCAACCAGCGGTTGCCCATCTTCCAGGACCGGCGGGTCCGCTTGGCCATCTGTCATCTGATTGACAGAAAGACGATTTTAGACAAGATTACTTTCAACCAGTATCAGCCGCTGACTTCCTACTTCCCTTCGCTGTATGGTTCCGACCCGTCCAATCCGCTGATCGGGTATGATTCTACCAAGGCGAAACAATTATTGAAGGAAGCCGGCTACACCCGGCTCGATAAAGACGGCTATCTCATCAATCCAAAAGGACAGCGGATGGAATTCACCATCTCCTATCAAGGTGAAAGCCTTGAAAAACATCTGACCTTAATCAAGGAAACTTGTCGGCAGGCTGGAGTGAAAGTCAATCTGGAACTCTTATCCTGGGCAACTTTATTGAAAAAAGTGGACGAGTTTAAATTTGAAGCGGCGCTATTCGCTTGGACAGGAACGCTCTTTGAAGATCCAGAGCAGCTTTGGCATTCGAAGCATGCGAATGAATCCGGCAGCAGCAATCTCCCAGGTTACAAGAATCCCGAGGTTGACCGGCTGATTGATTCCTTGCCGCCGATCTTCGATGTCGCGCAAAGAAAGAGCATCATGAAGAAGATTGATGCGCTCATCTACCAGGATGTGCCGTATGCGCTGTTTTGGGGAGCCAATTACAACCGGGTGCTCTATAAAAATATTTTTGGGATGCCCCGTACGGTTTTCACCAAGTACGGAGAGGGTATCATCGAAATCATTAGCTATTGGTGGATTGATCCGGCCAAGGAAAAACGTTACCGGGAAGCGGTCCGCCGGAACCGGGCGTTGCCCGGGGTTCCGGAAGAGATTTATTACGACCGGATCACCGGAAAAAAATAAAGGACCGAGCCAATGCGCGATTACTTGATCAAGCGTCTTTTGTTAATGATTCCGACTCTGTTGGGGATCACCATGGCCTGCTTCTTGATCATGCAGATGGTCCCCGGCGGTCCGGTGGAGCAGGCGCTCCTGAAGATGAAGCGGGCCTCGGTCAGTGAAGCCGGGTCCCCTGGCAGTGGCGCCATCAGTTCGGCTATGACCCGGGAGGAATTGAATAATATCCGCAAGTATTACGGATTTGACAAACCGGTGCTGGTCCGGTACTTCGATTGGCTGGGCAAACTGGCCCGGCTGGATCTCGGGACGTCCTATATCTATGAGAAGCCGGTGCTGGAGCTGATTCTGAATCGGTTGCCGGTCTCATTGACCTTCGGATTGACGGGATTATTCTTTACCTATCTCGTCTGCATTCCGCTGGGGATCCAGAAAGCCCTGCGCCACGGCACCGCATTTGACAGCGGGACCAGCATCCTGATCTTCTTGGGTTATTCGATTCCCGCCTTTGCCCTGGGCGTACTGTTGATCGTCCTGTTTGGCGGGGGGAGCTTTTGGAATCTCTTTCCCGTCAGCGGAGCGGTATCGGATAATTTCGAAGAATTATCCCTGCTGGGCAAGATCATTGACTTTGGCTACCATATGATCTTGCCGATTCTCTGCTATACCATCGGGGGCTTCGCTACCTTGACGTTGCTGATGAAAAACTCCCTCTTGGAGCAGTTGAATCAGGATTATGTCCGGACCGCCCTGGCCAAGGGGCTCCCATTTAAACAGGCCATCTTCCGCCATGCCTTGCGGAACGCTTTGATTCCGATCGCTACGAATATCGGGATGATCCTGAGTGTCGTCTTGTCGGGCTCGCTCCTCATCGAGAAGATCTTTACCATCGACGGAATGGGCCTTTTGAGCTATCAAGCCATTGTCGACCGGGATTATCCGGTGGCCTTGGGGATCATCGTGATCTCCAGCTTTTTAGTGCTGTTGGGCCGGATCATCTCCGATATTTGTTTGGCCTTGGTCGACCCGCGCATCAAATTCAAGTGAGGAGGCGGAAAGTTGTTCTCCCCAATCACGCTCCGCCGCATTCAAAAATTTAAGAAGCTGAAACGGGCTTACTATTCACTGTGGATTTTAGCAGTGCTCTATGGATTGTCGCTCTTTGCCAATGTCCTGGCCAATGATCAGCCGCTGGTCGTCAAATATGACGGAAAATTCTTTTTTCCGGCCTTCCGTTTTTATAATGGCGCCAATTTTGGTTTGTCAGCGAGCGAAGTGCCCCATTATAAAATATTGCAGAGGAGCGAAGCCTTCCGGAAAGAAACCGGCAATTTTATGATCTTCGCTCCGATCCCTTACGGCCCCAACGAGTCGTTACTGGAAACGGTGGGGAATCCGCCCACGCCGCCGAGCCGGGCCAATCTGCTCGGTACCGACGATCGCGGCCGCGATATCTTGACTCGCCTGATTTACGGTTACCGGATCAGTTTCAGCTTTGCGCTCTTAATCACCTTGGCCAGCATGATCGTTGGAATCGCCATCGGCGCGTTACAAGGTTACTGGGGCGGATTTTTCGATCTGTCGCTGCAACGTTTGATCGAGATCTTCTCGGCGCTGCCTTTTTTATACGTGGTGATCATTATCGGCAGCTCTTTGGGAACCAGCTTTTTGACGTTACTGCTCATCTTCATTATTTTTGATTGGGTCGGGATCTCTTATTTTATCCGGGCGGAGTTTTTAAAGCTCCGGGAGTCCCAGTTCGTGGAGGCTGCCAGGGCTCTAGGGGTGAAGGATTGGAAGATCATGTTTCGCCATATCCTGCCGAATGCGCTGACGCCGATCATCACGTTCCTGCCGTTCGATCTGATCGGCGCGATTACGGCCTTGTCGGCCTTGGACTTTCTCGGCTTCGGGCTGCCGGCCCCGACCCCGAGTTGGGGAGAACTGATGCGCCAGGGAATGGATAATATCTATTCGTACTGGCTGTCGGTGTATCCGGTATTGGCGTTGTTTCTCGTACTGCTGTTGATCGCCTTCGTGGGCGAAGGAATCCGGGATGCCTTCGACCCCAAGGAATATCAGAGGATGGAATAGCATGGCTGACTTGCTGACGGTAAAGGACTTAAAAGTAAGCTTTCGTACGGATGGCGGGATCATCCCGGCGGTGGACGGAGTTTCATTTTCCATGCGGCGCGGCGAAATTCACAGCCTGGTCGGCGAGTCGGGGTGCGGCAAATCCGTGACGGCGCTCTCTTTGCTGCGGCTGATCCCCAATCCGCCGGGCCGGATCGAAGGCGGCGCCGTCCGGTGGCAGGGCGAACGTGATCTGCTGGCTGAACCGTTGCCCGAGATCGTCCGGCTGCGCGGCCAAGCGATCGGCTTGATCTTTCAGGAACCATTGACGAGCTTCAATCCGGTGCAGCGAATCGGGGAGCAAATCGCCGAAGTGCTGCAGATTCATAGCGGAGCGACCAAGGTCGAGAGCCGTGAGCGGGTTCTAGCAATGCTGGCCCGGGTGGGTTTGCCTGACCCGTTGCGGCAGTATCAAGCCTATCCTCATGAACTGTCGGGCGGCATGCGCCAGCGGGCGATGATTGCCATGGCTTTGATCGGCCGTCCCGATCTATTGATTGCCGATGAGCCGACCACGGCCTTGGACGTGACGATTCAAGCTCAGATTATGGAGCTCATTCGCGAGTTGCAGGCGGAATTTCAAATGTCTGTCCTTTTGATCACCCATAATTTAGGGTTGGTGGCCGAAACCGCGCAGCAGGTATCGGTGATGTATTGCGGCAAGATAGTGGAGCAGGCTCCGGTCCATGACCTTTTCAAAAAGCCGCTGCACCCGTATACGCAAGGCCTCCTGGATTCGGTCCCCCAGATTACCGATGACGGAGAATTACGGGCGATACCCGGAATGATCCCCGATCCGCTCCAATTGCCGGCCGGCTGTTATTTTGAGCCCCGTTGCGGCCGGGCGAGGGAGATCTGCCGGCGGCAATATCCGCCGGAATCGGTTCAAGACGGCTGCCATCGGGTATCCTGTTGGCTGTATGAATAAAAAAGAATTCCAATCATCACAGGTGGGATAGCATGACCGATCTGTTGCAAGTGAACGATCTGCGAAAATACTTTCCGGTACGTTCCGGTCTCTTGGGCCGGGTCACGCGGTGGGTCCGCGCGGTGGACGGGGTCTCCTTTACCATTGGAGCGGGTGAAACCCTGGGCCTGGTGGGGGAGTCGGGCTGCGGCAAGACCACGGTGGGCCGGAGTATCTTGCGGCTCACCGAACCGACCGGCGGCGAGATCCTCTTCCGGGAGCAGGTCCGGCTCGACCGGTTAACCAAGGGCCAATTGCGCCAGTACCGCCCGGAACTGCAGATCATATTTCAAGACCCCTATTCCTCGCTGAATCCGCGCCGGATCGTGCTGGATCTGGTCGGGGAGGGCTTGAGCGAGCATCGTCGCGTCAAAAACAGCCAAGAAACGAAAGAGCGGGTGGTCGATCTGCTGGAACAGGTCGGATTGCCTAGCGGGATCCTGTACCGCTATCCTCACGAGTTCTCCGGCGGACAGCGGCAGCGTTTGGCCATTGCCCGGGCCTTATCGCTGGACCCCGAACTGATCGTCTGTGATGAAGCGGTCTCTGCGCTCGACGTCTCGATCCAGGCCCAAATCATCAACCTGTTGCGGGAATTGCGCGAACGCCTGGGTATCGCCTATCTTTTCATCGCCCACGACTTGGCGGTGGTAAAACATATTTCGCACCGGATCGCCGTCATGTATTTGGGACAGGTGATGGAGATCGCACCCACGGCGGAACTGTTCCGCCAGGCATTCCACCCCTATACACTGGCGCTGCTGTCGGCGATTCCGGTGGCTGATCCCGATTACCGGAGGCCGCCGCTTCAATTGGCCGGAGAAGTGAAAGCATCCGATCTGTCAACGGGCGGTTGCCGGTTCGCGCCGCGTTGCCCGTCCCGACTGGAAGTTTGTCTGAAGGAAGAACCGCCCTTCTGCGCGAAAGGCCCTGGACACTACGTGAAATGTTTTTTAGCGCAATAAGAGGAGCAGGATAGGAACATGGCCGATGTCATCATGTTACAATGGATCGACCGGATCCTCCAACCGGAACGTTGGTACGAAGTGGCTGACTTGAACTTGGAGGGATACTGCATGATCGCCACCAAGGAAGACCAACGGCTCGCGGGAACGGTTCGCGACCGGGAGAGTGGCGCCAGCCGGAGCCGGCAATTCGGGCGGAATCCTTTCAAACCGTACCGCGATTATTATGGGAAATTTCGCTTGACTACCAGGTTGTTGCCGGAGTCGGTCGAGGTCAAATTCGCCGTCGGTTATACCCTCAACTCCAAAGTGGTCACCGTCGATGATTATTCCAATCTGGGTTGGTTGCGGCTGGCCACCGGCGTGGCGGACATGCTCTATCCCAACTTGAGCGATCAAAAGCAATTGCTCCAATACATCATACAGCGCACTACGTATCCCCGTTTCGTGACCACCCGGGTCTATCACTATTTGCAAAACGAGTTATACCGGGAGTTGGCGGCGGCGATCAAAGTATAACGGAAAACAAACCGGGAAAACTGCGCGGGATTTTATCCATTGGCTGTCCGGAGCTTGATAAATGGCTTACTCCCTTGTTGAGGGGATCTGAACTTTCAACGATGATCAATCGGATGATGTTCGGATCTTTTTTATTGCGCATGAAGGCATAGAACCTGAGGGACCGGACGATATCCATTTATGGTATATCTAGGAACAAGGAACGGTCGTTTTTCAAAGGGTGAATAGGCCCTTTTATGGTCGGATACGTCGATGGAAAATTCCGCCATTCGTTTTAACCGTCAGCTGAAGAATTGTCGTAGAGTGATAGAAAACTGTCCCTATATTTTGTCAACTATTTCTTTTACAATAAAAAATGAGAAATGGAGGCAAAAGGGGAGGAGTTATTGTGAAAAAATACTGGCCACTGGCATTCTTCGGAGTTTTCTTATTGATCTGGGCATGTTCCATCTCTTGGGGCGCGGACCTGAAGGTGATCGTGGAAGCCGAAAACTTTTTGCGCGAGGAGAACGGTGCGGTGACCAAGACCGCCGGGCGGATCGAGTCCTCCGGCAATAACTGCCTTTTGGGTTGGAACAATAAAGGCCACGCCATCGAATGGGAGGTAGTCATCCCGGAAACCGGCCAGTACAAAATCGTCCTGCGCTATGCCAACGGCCGGAATTGGACCACATTGCGCAGCCTGACCGTGGACGGCCAAGTCCCGGCCAAGGCCTTCGAAAGAATCGAGTTGCTCCCGTCCGGCGGTTTCGCCAAGACCGAGAATAACTGGCAGAACCTCACGGTGGTCGATGAGCGGCACGAGCCGGTCCTGGTGGAAATGGCCCAGGGCAAACATCAGGTGCGTATGGTCAATCTAGGTGGCATTGGCAACGATGATGGCGCCACCAATCTGGACGCCATCGGTTTCCTCGGCAAGACGGTCGATCCCGATGTACTTGGTAAACCCGGTAAATAAAACCCGTGGGAAAGATAGGGCTAAAAAGCATAACTGTAAAAATGGGACCGTTTTAGAGCGTTGATTCTGAAACGGCTCCTTTTTTCTTGCCACGGTTAGCCGCGACTGCATTCCACACCTGCGGAGATGATATTTTTTTAGCTGGAGCCTAGTCACCAAAAACAGATCTAACTTTTATCGGAATATACCCGTCCAAACCAATTTGAAAAAAATCCTTGGAATCCGGAGTATTTTTTCCAAACTGAGTATCAACTTAAGCTCCGCTCACCCTCTGACTTTACCCGGTTTTAGCCGCACTTCCCGACTTATCCACAGCCAAAACCATTGACCGCATTAAACGGATCCGTTTATCCACAAAAATAGATGACTGATTCACAAAAAGAGCTTGCTGAACAACTGAGCAAGCTCTCCCATTCACAAAACAAGCTTGCTTATCCACAAAAAGAGCTTGCCGAGCGACTGAGCGAGCTCGCTTATTCACAAAACCAGCTTGCTGATTCACAAAACAAGCTCACTCATCCACAAAAAGAGCTTGCTAAACGACTGAGCAAGCTCTCTTATTCACAAAACGAGCTTGCTGAGTGACTGAATGAGCTTTCTCAGTCACCCAAAGCGATCCGTGATTCACAAAACGTGCTCTTTCAGCTCCTCAACCCGGTCATGTATCCGCCAAACGACGCTACTTATGACTATAAAGTTAAATCCGCAAGAAAGTCCGTAAGCATGAAGAGATTAGGTTAGCATCCAGCCTCTCTCCTGGCTCTCCACGGCGGTAATCCATCCATGGACCGCCGTGCTTAAACCATCCTGGTTCTGGCCCGGCGGTAATCCATCCATGGACCGCCGGACTTGAACCATCCTGGTTCTGGCCCGGAGGTTCCCCCTGCCTGATTCGGGAAGCTAGAGCCAGGATGGCTTAAGCTTGCGGCGTCCAAGGACGGACATCCCGTAAAGAGCTGAGGGTAGGAACATAGTTGAACCAGACCGCCCTGCTGCTGGCCGGTCTTTCGGCCCATGCGGAGCAGCTTGCCAAAAGGGGGCTCGACGCCGCCTTCGTCGCCCAATTCAATCTCGATCATAACAAGCACTTCAAAGCCCGCCTGATGGAGAAGACGACGGCCGAACGCGTGGAAAAATCGGCCCGCGTCGGCGAACGTTACAGCCTCGCCAAGTCTTTGATCAAACTGGAACTGCCTCCGGAAACCTGGCGGGAATTCGGGATCGTCGATCAGCGATAGGGGGACCGCCGCCAAAGGTTGATTTTTCTGAAGCGGTGTGCGGGGTCTTGGGATAAAGAGCCCTTTAAAATCGGGAATGCATCGCCAAATGATACCGGCCTTCATATGCTACAGGTATGGAGGCCAATCGATGAATACAGTGAAGAATTTGTTTCAGGCATCTTCATGGCTGGATGATCTGTGCCAAAGATATCCGATGCTGACGACGTCGCGGCATTCCTTGTTGAAGGCCATGGAATTGCTGCGGGCGACTTTTTTAAACGGCGGTAAGCTGCTGGTGTGCGGGAACGGCGGCAGTGCCGCCGACGCAGAACATTTGAGCGGCGAGTTGATGAAAGGGTTCTTAAAAAAGCGTCCACTCGTACCCGATCTGCGCAATAAACTGTTGGGGATCGGAGCCGAATCCAATTGGGTGGACCTGCTGCAAGAAGCCTTGCCGGTCATTCCGCTCAGCGTGAATGGGGCTCTGGTTACGGCCATCAGCAACGATTTGGGCGAGGAATTAATCTTTGCCCAACAAGTTTTGGGCTTGGGAAGGTCTGGCGACTGTCTGTTGGCGATCAGCACCTCCGGCTCATCGCTCAACGTGGTACGCGCGGTGTTGGTGGCGAAGGCGCTAAATCTGACCACCATCGGTCTGACCGGCGGCACCGGCGGCGAATTGGTCGCTTTATGCGACGCCACCGTGGTGGTCCCGGCGACGCTAACTTATCAGATTCAGGAATTTCATCTTCCGATCTATCATACCTTCTGCGCCGTACTGGAAGAATGTTTCTTCGACTGAATCAAGGCCAGCGGCGCGTGGGCGAGGATGATGCTGGAAGAAGCGGGCTCCTTGCAAATGGACAGCAGCTCGGCCGGGGTCCCCACCCAGGTGAGATCCTCCGGAAAGAGCTTGCGGGACTCCGCAATGGCTGCATGGTTGGTCAGGACTATCACCCGGTAATCTTGGAGCCGATTCCGCCAGTATTCTTTCTCATTTTCGATCACGAAGGGATCGAGACGCCAATGATGGCTGCCGATTCCGTGGCACGCTTCATTAATGACGATTGCCGTTTCGCCGGGTTTGAGCAACAAAGGGATCTGATGGAGCGTTTTAAAGGTTCCCACCATATTTTGGTGAAACGGCCGGCAATCCAGATACAGCCGGTCGCAGAGCTCCGGCGGTTGTTCCAGGGAGACCATGGGCAACAACTCGGCGATGGCCGACTCGAAAGACTGAAGATTAGCTCCGGAGTGAATTCTCACGATCTCGCCGGCGCCGTTGGAGATGAGATGCCAACAATAGGTGAACGGTAGCAGGGCGACGACCTCTTCAATCAATTGCCGCATCGGAGTGACGCGCTCGCCGGGGTGGCCCTTGGGCAATTGATGAAACGCAGCGATGGTCGCCAGACCGGCGACGCCCGGAACCAACAATTTTCCGCCGCCCGAGAATCCCGCCATAGGATGAATGTTGACCGTGGCGATGGCCAGGCGCAGATCCGCCCCAACAACATCGCGTTGAAAGATGAGAGGAATACCGGCCCTGCTGGTCCCCACCGGAACGAGCTGCGATTCATCCAGGCAATGATGGATTCGGGGAGTCAGCGTATCCCCGGTCTTATGTTCCAGGACCGAGGGATCCATCCTATCATGAGCTCCGGCCGCTACGATCACCCGGAAACCGGAGGGACCGCCCCGGATTGCTGAAATCTGGCGGTGAATCGCCGTAACCAGTCCGGCGGTATGAGTGACCCGGGAAGCATCTTCCACGACCAAGACAATCCTCCGGGCAGCCTGCAGCTGCCCGGCGATGCTCTGGAGATCCGTTTGGACCCGCGCCTCAATATCAACCGGACTCAAAGGCGGCGGATAAACGGGTCCAAGCAGAATGGCGGGTTCTTCCGGGACTATCGGCAAATTGAGTTTGGCGGAGCGCCATGGGATGCCAATCATCGAAAACTTCCTAATCAGAAAAAGATCATGGGTACTACGAATAGTATCCGCGGGAGTTGCCGGAATATGAAACCACCTATTGCCGGGATGAAATTGTTAAAAATTCATCAAATATGCAACGGAGGGTTGACTTCCCAATGAAGGTATATTAAAATTTAACCATGTTAAATGAAACCTCACTAGAACTTTCGTAACCTTTCGGGTATACTATAAATATCCTTTATATTTTGGCAATAAAAGGCTACCAACAATCCAGGAGGTAATGATCATGAAAAAATGGCAATGTACGGTCTGTGGTTTTATTTATGATCCGGCGGTCGGCGATCCGGATTCCGGCATCGAACCCGGCACGGCCTTTGAAGATGTTCCCGCCGATTGGGTCTGCCCGGAGTGCGGCGTCGGCAAAGATATGTTCGAGCCGGTTGATTGAGCTGAGTTTATCGTGAAGTCATTGCCGAGCTTCGGATGGCGGTGGAACGGAACTCTTGATTCTGATTGCGCGTTTTTGGCATCATCATCCGGGCCGGGCAATGGGACAAGTTGCAACTCATATGTGGCTTTCTTGGTCACATTTATGCCGCTCCGATGTGTTCGGCGCTCTGACTTTCGATTTTCAGGATGATTTAAATACCGCTTCGACCACCATGAGCCTTTTCGGCTTACGTTTTACGATCGCTTTTGTAGTGAAAGATGGTGGCTCCGGGGTATGGTCCCATTTGAAACGGCTCTACAAGTTGCGTTGGGTTTGGTCGGACATTCGGCAAAGCGGTTTTGGAGAAGGAAGCCAACTAAAAAGTCTTACTTGAAAAATGCTGGACCCTGTATTGATACTTGGTTCAGCATTGATATGACCTGAGAAATTAGATAAAAAAAGAAATTTGTGACTCGCGGGCGTTTTGGAGAAACTGATCAACGCCGGCGATTTGAAGATGATCGTAATGGATCAGCTCATCCGGCCGGATGCCTAAAAGTTTTAGAGAGGCTTCACAAGCTACGAAATGGATCTGCCGTTCCATTGCCATCCGAAAAAGGTCCGCTGCCGTCTGACCGTCTTTTTGACGGATTAATTTTTTCATGAGCCAGGGACCGACTCCTCCAAAATTCATTTTTGATAAACCGATCTTTTCAACGCCAACTGGCATCATCCTCTTAAAAAGGGCTTCCAGGAAGCGGTTGCTCTCAAGGGTGGTGCGCCGGAGCAAATTCATTCCCCAGAAGGTGAAGAAAATCGTGACTTCCATTCCTTGACCGGCCGCGCCGTTCGCCAAAGTCAAGGCCGCCATGGCCTTATCGAAGTCACCGCTAAACAAAATCATGCTTAATTTGGGCTTTGCTTCAGGCATTTCGTACCCCCTGGAGAATTTGGTTGGGCATGCTGGACAGTTTGAGGATTAATTTAGCATGTTCCGCCAGGAATTCTGGCAAGTTTTTCGAATATCGTTTAGAAGCGTTGTGATAAACCCTGTCCGAAGGCCAGGGTGAACACAAAAGCTCAGAGAAGCAAGTGATAAAGTCGTTTTGAAATCCTCTTGCCAGTCGAATCGTTTGGAAAGACTTTATCACATGGCTTTTAGTTTAGCCGACTGCACCGGCGATAAACTGGAATATCTTAGTCTATACTAAAGGACATGAATAACGTTATGATAAAATATCGCCAACTCAACCTCGATGATAAACCTGGCTTTGATCGGGCGCTCCAGTTGCTTCAACCCGCGTCATCCGATCTGACATTTACGAATCTCTTTATGTGGAAGCATAATTATGGTTTAGAGGTCTATTATGATTCAGCCACGGATTTTTGGATTCTTTTCGCCCGACCTCCGCTGCCCAAATGGAAACCGTTTTTCTTGCCGCCTATCGGCGCTTGGTCTGATTCGGGGAAATTAGGTGGTGCCCTCGCGCTGATGGAAGAAACGGCCCAACTTGAAAAATTCCCGCTGCGGATTCGTCGCGCGCCGGCCCAATTGTTAGAATCTTTACAACGGCTCGATTCGGCTTTTACCGCCAAGGAAGAACGCTATACTTTTGACTATCTTTACCGCAGCGCGGATTTGATTAACTTGGCGGGACGAAAATATCATGCCAAGCGGAATCACTTGAACCAGTTCATGCGGAAATACCATTGGGAATTTCAGACGATCACCCCGCAGATCGCCGCCGAATGCCTGGAGCTGGAGGAAGAATGGTTCAACATCTCCAAGCACCGGGAATCGCTAACGGATGAGGAATGGGCCATGGCCACAGTCTTCAATCATTTTTCGGAGTTAAAAGTCACTGGCGGCGTCATCCGGATCGACGGTCGAATTCAGGCGATCGCTGTCGGAGAACCATTAAATCAAAATACCGTGGTGGTTCATATTGAAAAAGCCAATACCGAGTTCGACGGTATTTATGTCGCGATAAACCAGCTATTTGTGAAGGAATGTTGGTCGGACTGGGAGTTTATCAATCGTGAGGAAGATATGGGGATCGAAGGCCTTCAAAAAGCCAAATTATCCTATCATCCTTGCGGCTTTGTGGAAAAATACAGCATCATGAAATAATCTGGAAAAACAGGAAGGAGCAAGGAAGAATGGCCACTGAATCTTCTTTCGATATCGTTTCGAAAGTCAATATGCAGGAAGTTGATAATGCGGTAAATCAAACTTTAAAAGAGATCAGTCAACGGTATGATTTTAAAGGGAGCCACAGTGAGATCGTGGTCGACGCGGACAATATGAAAATTACCGCGGAGGATGATTATAAATTAAAAAGCGTTATCGAAATTTTAAAGACAAAGCTTATCAACAGAAAAGTGCCGGTACGGAATTTGGATTACAGCAAAATCGAGGAGGCCAGCGGGGGCTCCAAGCGTCAAAACATTAAAATCAAACAGGGAATTGAGAGCGAGGCCGCAAAAAAAATAGTCAAGGACATCAAAGGGCTCAATTTGAAGGTGCAAGCCCAGATTATGAGCGATCAGGTGCGGGTGACCGGCAAAAACAAAGATGATCTCCAAAAAGTCATCGGGTTTTTACGAGAGAAAGACTATGGCTTGGAATTGCAGTTCATCAATTACCGCTGAAGGTCGCGAGGTCTACTGATGGATCGCACGGAGATAATCAATTATTTAAAGGAGCATGTGTCGTCCGCCCGGTTTCAACATTGTTTGGGGGTAGAAAAGACGGCGCTGGAGTTAACTTCCATGTTCGGTACCGCTCCGGAGCAAGCCAGTCCTGCGGCCTTACTTCATGATCTTTGCCGGGAGTATGCGCCAGATTCTCTATTGCAACTCGCAACCAATTTTGGTATAGTTATAGACGATATCCAACGCGCCGAGCCTTTGCTGCTGCACGGTTTGGTCGGAGCAGAGCTGGTCAGGAGGGAGTTGGGAATCACGGAGCCCTCGGTTCTGGAGGCAATTTCCTTCCACATTACCGGTGCTGCGAATCTTACGCCGTTGGCTCGTTCGATTTTTGTGGCAGATTTTATCGAACCGGGACGGAGTTTTGAATATGCCCGGGAATTACGCAGAAAACTACCGATGTTATCTGCCGATCAATTACTGTTGAGAGTATATAATCAAACAATTTGCTATGTGGTGAATCGGGGCTATTTAATCGATCCGAAAACTGTTGAGGGTCGGAATGAATTAGTGTTTAAGGGAGTTCAATGAATAAAATTTTAGCTATTGCCAAAGCAGCTGCGGAAGAGAAGAAGGCTCACAATCCGCTTTTGTTGGATCTGCGGGCCATTTCCGGCGTTACCGATTATTTTTTGGTATGCTCCGGCAATAATCCGATTCAAGTGCGGGCTATTGCCGATAATATTTTGGATCACTTCCAGAAGGAAGGGGTTCCGCTTCCTTTTAAAGAAGGTTATCATGAAGGACTCTGGATTTTATTGGATTTAGGTGAAGTCGTCATCCATATCCTGCGCCAGGAAGAACGGGAATTTTATGCTCTCGAACATCTTTGGCATGACGCTAAACCTTTGGTGTTATGATCCATTAGAAGAAAATATCTTCAAAAATCGATTTACGAATATTAGCTGCGAATAGGCCTAGTAAGTTTCTCTACAGAGATTCAGAGAGCCGTACATGGTGAGAATCGGCACTCCAGGGAGACTGAACTCAGCCTGGGAGCTAGCCCCGCCCGGGGTCACCGGGCTTTGAAAGGGTTCCTCGAACCGAATCAGGGTGGTACCGCGGATTGCTCGCCCCTGGCTGTGGCCGGGGTATTATTTTTTATAGGAGGATTTACAATGGGAAAAGTGGAGAAATATCATCATCTCGAAATTGAGCCGCGTTGGCAAAAAAAATGGGAAGAAGACGGTTTATATCAATCGGATATTCGTAACGATCGACCCAAATACTATGCGCTCACCATGCTTCCATATCCCAGCGGGGATCTCCACATTGGCCATTGGTATGCTTTTACTCCCTCCGACGCCTTCGCACGATATAAAAGAATGTCCGGCTTTAACGTGTTGTTTCCGATGGGTTTCGACGCTTTTGGCTTGCCGGCGGAAAATGCCGCCATCAAGCGAAAAATTCACCCGTTCCACTGGACCATCAAGAATATTGAGAACATGCGTATGCAGCTCCGCTCCATGGGGGCGACATTCGATTGGCGTCGGGAAGCAGTTTCCTGCTTGCCCGGATTTTACCGCTGGACCCAATGGTTCTTCTTGAAATTCTATGAAAAAGGGATAGCTTATCGCCGCTATTCGCCGGTAGATTTTTGTCCTTCTTGCAATACTACGCTGGCCCGGGAACAGGTTTGGGGCGAAGACCGTCATTGTGAACGCTGTAATACTCCGGTGATCAAAAAAGAATTGAATCAATGGTTCTTTAAGATTACGGATTACGCGGATGAGTTATTGGATTTCTCGAAGATCGAATGGCCGGAACGGGTTATTACCATGCAGCAAAATTGGATCGGTCGCAGCGAAGGCGCGGAAGTAGTTTTTCATACCGAAGCGGGCCAACCGATTAAGATTTTTACGACCCGTCCCGATACGCTTTGGGGAGTTACCTTCATGGTCCTCGCACCGGAACATCCTTTGGTAGCACAGATCACGACTCCCGATCAACGAGATTTGGTGAATGAGTATGTGGCACAGGCCGGCCGGCAAAGTGAAATTGAACGTTTGGCCACGACCAAGGAAAAAACTGGGGTGTTTACCGGAGCCTATGCCATTAACCCGGTGAATGGAGAACGAGTTCCTATCTGGATCGCCGATTATGTTATGATGGGGTATGGTACTGGCGCAATTATGGCGGTTCCTGCCCATGATGAGCGAGATTTCGCCTTCGCAACCAAGTATCAACTCCCGGTGAAGATCGTGATTGCCCCGCCGGGCTGGTCGGGGTCTGAACCATTAAGCAGTGCTTATACGGGAGTCGAAGAAGGTTTGCTGGTCAATTCCGGTCAATTCAACGGTACATTGGCGCAAGACGCCAAATCTCTAGTGACTCGATGGCTCGAGGAAAAAGGTCTCGGGACTAAAGCAGTCAATTACCGTTTACGGGACTGGTTGATCAGCCGTCAACGTTATTGGGGCGCTCCGATTCCTATTGTGTATTGTGAAAAATGTGGCACTGTCCCAGTTCCAGAAAAGGATCTCCCGGTGCTGTTGCCGGAAGACGCTGAATTTCTGCCGACTGGTGAGTCGCCGCTTCGATATCATGAAGGGTTCCGGAAGACAACGTGTCCGAAATGCGGCGGTCCGGCAGAAAGAGAAACCGATACCATGGATACTTTTATGTGTTCTTCCTGGTATCAGTATGCCTATTTAAGCCCGTATTATCAAGGGGATATTCCGTTCGACAGGAAAGAAGCGGAATATTGGCTCCCGGTCGATATGTATACCGGCGGAGTCGAACATGCTTGTATGCATCTTATTTATACTCGGTTTTTTACTAAAGCAATGCGGGACCTCGGCTTGGTCAATTTCGACGAACCCATGCTCAGACTCAGAAATCAGGGGATCATTCTGGGCGAAGATAGCGAAAAAATGAGTAAGTCCCGCGGCAATGTGGTGGCACCCGATGATTTGGTCCAAAAATATGGCGCCGATGCGGTCCGGACGTATTTAATGTTTGGCTGGCGCTGGGAACAGGGCGGACCCTGGGATAGCCGAGGCGCCGAGGGAATGTACAGGTTTATGAATCGAATTTGGGATTTGACTTTAGAGCCGGTGAGTCCCAACCAGAATGAAGAGAGCGCCAAAATATTACGGCGCAAGACCCACCAAACTATCGCGAAAGCGACTCGTGATTTGGAAGGTTTTTCATTCAATACCTATATTGCTGCACTAATGGAATTTTCCAATGTAATGGCCAAATATAAGGCGGACACTTACGGCTCTGAGGCCTGGAATGAAGCGGTACAAGCGATTCTTCTGCTTTTGGCTCCCGCTGCGCCGCATATTACGGAGGAGATTTGGAACCGTTTGGGCCTGGGTTACTCGATTCATTCCCAGAAATGGCCGGAATCGAACCCGGAATTGGCAGCTGAGGAAACAGTGGAGATCGTGCTACAAGTCAACGGTAAAATACGTGAAAAAGTTGTCGTTGCTGTGGGAAGCAGCGAAGCTGAATTGCGTGAAATCGGCGTAAATCATCCAACCATAGTCAAAGCTACTGAAGGAAAGACCGTAAAGAAAGTGATCATCGTTCCAGGACGTTTAATCAATATTGTTATCGTCTAAAAATACGAAAATCAATTACCAAAACAGTAAGCCCGGGGCAACCCGGGTTTTTTTTGTTTGAATAGAACCCCAGCGCTAAGGGGAATTTATCAGGGAGTTTTCGTATTTCAACGACGAGGTGGAAGATTTGAAAACCGGCAAAAAACTGAAACCGATTATCATAGGTTGCCTTGTTTGCGTTATCGGTTATCTAATGGTGATTAGCTATATTCAATCTACCTCTTTTCCAAAATATATTCAAATAAGCCCCGGTCAAAAATTAAACCTTCCGATTCACTATCCGCTCAGTTTTCATCAAAAAAAAACTGATCATTTTCGCTCTGGAACGATAGGGCATTACGATCTCCAACTCAAATTGTTAGGCGCCATTCCCATCAAAACTTTTCATGTTGTTGTCAAAAAACCATTACTAGTGGTTCCTGGAGGCCAATCAGTAGGAGTCCTTTATTCGAGTCGCGGCGTAGTAGTAGTTGGATTAGTATCCCTCAAAAATCAGGAGGCTAAGGAATGCTCACCGGCCCGGGATGCCGGGCTTAAACCGGGGGATATTATATTGGAACTTGATGGTAAACCGGTAAATGTCGTGGAAGAAGTGGAGGAGGCAATAAAAAAGTATCAGGAATCTCAAGCTAAAATCGTTTTGACCATTAAGAGAAACGAGCTGGTCATGCACTTGCCGATCCGACCTGTTTTAGCGGAGAACCCAACCGGATTTTCGAAGAAAAAATATATGCTAGGCATTCTGATTGAAGATCCCGCTGCGGGAGTGGGTACGCTTTCGTTTTATGACCCTCTGTCTGGACGGTTTGCGGGGCTTGGTCATCGTATCTCGGATTTTGCCGGGAAAAAAGAGATCCCTTTTCAAAATGGAGAAATTGTGGTTGCGAACATTACTGGATTAAAAATGGGGACCCCCGGTCGACCGGGGGAGAAGATTGGACTGTTTAATATTAATACCAGCCCCATAGGGAAAATTAATAAAAACACCCAATTCGGTATCTATGGAACCTTGTATCCTCATTTCAATCATAGCCAAGATCAAACGACTCCAGTCGCTTATCTTTCTGAAATAAAAAAAGGTGCGGCGGAAATATATACAGTCATTCAAGGAACAAAGGTTGAAAAATTCGAAATTGAAATTATTAAGGTTTACCCGCAGGATCGTCCCAGAGATAAAGGGTTAATCATTAAAGTCACGGACAAGAGGTTGTTGAATTTGACTGGGGGGATTATTCAAGGCATGAGTGGAAGCCCGATCATTCAAAACGGTAAATTAGTGGGGGCTGTCACCCATGTTTTTGTGAATGATCCAACGAAGGGTTACGGGGTCCTGGCAGAATGGATGGTACAAGAAATGAGCCGCAAAACAAAGAAAATGTCCAAAGCATCTTAGGATGCTTCTTTTTTTAGCTGAAATTACCCCATAAAAAGGAATTTGTGAATTGGATAGCGAAGTAAAGTAAAAAATGGGGGTGTAACATTTGCAAGCGATTAACATCGGGATAGTTGATGACAATCGGGAATTTTGTCAGTTGTTATCGGATTATTTTTCAACGAAACCCGAGATCAACGTAGTAGCGATAGGATATACCGGTTTAGACGCCATTTCCATTTTGCAACAACAAGAAATTCAAGTTTTACTTTTAGACATGATTATGCCTGAACTTGACGGCTTGGCTGTACTTCAATGGGTGAAATCCAATCAACTAAAGAACCGACCGAAAATTATCATTTTTTCCGCCTTTGCTCAGGAAGAAGTCGCCCGCAATGCTTTACAGCTTGGTGTAGATTATTATATACTTAAGCCTTTTGACTTGAATATTCTATCTCAGCGAATGATCGAGATCGCCAACGGCCCGTCCAAAGAGGTTATTTCCAATCGCCAACCAATTTACCCCAAAAATTCTGAAACCGCCTTCAATGAATTGGAGGTTGAAGTCACCAAAGTCATTCAACAGCTGAGAATTCCCCCAAATTTTAAAGGGTATTCTTATTTACGACACGCGATTCTGATGACCATTAAAGAGCCAGGATTGATCAACGAAGTCACAAAGCGATTGTACCCGATGATAGCCGAGCATTATAATACCACGAAGCACCGGGTGGAGCGCTCTATGCGTTTTGCCATTGAAACCGCTTGGAGTAAAGGCGATGTTGATGTGCTTCATGAACTATTTGGTTACTGCGTGGACGATAAAAAAGGAAAACCAACCAATGCCTCTTTTGTGGCGAAAATAGCGGATAAAATTCGTCTCGAAAAGAAAATGAGAGCCATCTGACGGAGGGATTGATTTGGATATCAAGGCGAAAGCCCGTCTCGATCCGCGGACCAAAAACCTTGTAAAGCGGATTCAACCGGGTGAAATCGCAATCATTAATCATGCCGATCTCGATCATGTCGCAGCAGATTCTTTAGTGAAAGCTCGAGTAAAAATGGTTGTCAATGCGAGTCCTTCCATTACCGGCCGTTACCCCAATTTGGGCCCTTCTGTTTTGCTCAACGAAGGGATCAATATCCTCGACAATGTTGGGAAGGACATTTTCCAGAAGATTCACGAGGGAGATTTCATTGAAGTTAGGGAAAATCAAATCTGGAAAGATAATATCATCGTCGCCCAGGGGCAATACCTCGAATCGGAATCGGTCAATAAACGGTTGCGGGAAATTCGTGGCAACTTGGCCGAAGAGCTAGAAAAGTTTTTACAAAACACTTTAGAATACGCTTCGAAAGAGAAAGATTTAATCCTTGACACTTTGGCAATGCCCGAAGTAAATGTTAAATTCGAGGGCAGACCGGTTTTGGTAGTCGTTCGGGGCCAAAATTACAGGGAAGACTTGACGATTATCAAGCCTTATATTGATGATGTCAATCCGGTTTTAATCGGTGTGGATGGCGGCGCTGACGCACTGCTTGAATTCGGTTATAAACCAGATCTCATTGTGGGAGATATGGACAGTGTCACCGATGAAGCTTTAAAAAACTGTCCAGAGATAATTGTTCATGCTTACCCTGACGGAAGAGCGCCTGGGTTAAAACGTATTGAAGACCTGAATCTAACGGCAAAGCTTTTTCCTGCTCCTGGTACCAGTGAAGATATTACGTTATTGTTAGCGTATGAAAAAGGAGCGGATTTGATTGTGGCGGTAGGAACTCATTCCAATATGATCGACTTTCTTGAGAAAGGCCGGGCGGGAATGGGAAGTACTTTTCTCGTCCGCTTAAAAGTGGGTTCTATTCTCGTTGATGCCCGGGGTGTTAGCAAAATTTATCAAGGCAGATTAAAACTTCGTTATTTAGTACAATTAGCGATGGCAGGAGTGTTGGTGATCATCACAGTCCTCTACCAGACGCAATGGTCGCGTGACTTTCTTCGCGCTTTATGGTTGCAAATGAAAGTACTATTTAATCTTTAGCTGAAGTGAAAAAACAGAAATCGTTCACTGTTATGTAAGGTGGTTAAAATGATTGTAGATATTCGTTATCACGTTGTTTCCTTGGTCGCAGTTTTTTTGGCATTGGGCTTAGGAATCGTTGTTGGGGCTAATCTGGGACGAAACGTCAACCTCGGATTCGAAAAACAGATTCAAAATTTAGAAACCACATATGAAAAAATTCGGGAAGATCAAAGGGTTTTACAAGCGACGATCGATGCCAAAGATTATGAATTGGAAGTAGCGAATCAATTTCAGAAAGCAATTGTCCCCAATTTAATCGGCAACAAATTATTGGGAAAACGAGTTGCGATTCTGCGCACCAATACTTCCGTAGACTTTCGTTATCCCAAACAACTTGTGGATTTGCTGCGCCAGGCAGGGGCGGAAGTCACTTCGATTACGAGCTTTTCGAAAGCAATGAATTTAAGCGATCCCCAATTCAAAAACGAACTTATCCAAGCTTTTGACTTGCATGAAGCGGATGATGCCAAACTTTTCCCGGCAATATATAATAAAATCGTAGATATTATCGTGAAAGGACAGGGTTCATCCCAGTTGGTTTATTTGCAAAATAAAGATATGGTTCAATTATGGGGCGATTATAATCGTGGATACGCAGATACGCTTATTTTTTGGGGAGGCGGAATGATTTTTGAAAATAACTTTCAGAAAGATATTGATGTTCCTTTGCTGGATGCCGCCCGTAATCAGGGTATAACCTTTATTGGGGTTGAACCAAGTTTCGCAGTCGATTCCTACATGAAATTATACCAATCCAAATGCCCGAATACGATCGATAATATTGATACTCCTCCCGGACAGGTTACGCTAGTTTATTTATTGGCTTCAGGAAAAAAGGGTCACTACGGAATCAAGGATACGGCGCGGGCATTGATTCCGGAGATAAGACTCAATTATTAATGGGGGTATATAATCGTGGAAGAGGGGAAAAAAGAACTGATCACCGTCTTAATCCCGGCTTATAATGAAAGCGCCAATATTGAGGCGACGATTACGGCGGTGAAGAATACCGGAAAAGTGGATCAGATCATCGTAATCAATGATTGTTCCAGCGATCAAACTAGTGAATTGGCTCGGCGGACCGGAGCTGATGTGTTGGATCTCCCTAAAAACATGGGTAAAGGGGGAGCATTAAATTACGGTCTTCAAAACGCCAAAGGTTCCATCATTGCCTTGCTGGACGGCGATTTGGGCAAATCCGCTGCAGAAGTGGAAAAGTTAATTGAACCAATTATCAATAACAAAGCGGATATGACGATTGGTAAATTTCCGCCCGCCTTGAGAAAAGGCGGGTTTGGACTGGTAACGACCTTAGCGAAGAAGGGAATCCGCTGGTTTACGGGGCTAGAGGTTGCCAGTCCGCTGTCCGGTCAGCGAGTCATGCGTTTGGCGGTAATTCAAGCGATTGGAGCGTTTGAGTCAGGATTTGGCGTGGAAGTTGGTTTGACCATTGACGTTTTTCGTCATGGTTTTCGAGTCAAAGAAGTTCCAGTTCAAATGACTCATGCCGAAACGGGCCGGGACTTAGCCGGTTTTTTGCATCGCGGCCAACAGTTTTGGGATGTCGTCGCCGTTTTAACCAAAAGACTATTCAAGAGGTGAGAACGAGTGGAACTTTCCGATTTTTTTAGGCCGCTGTTATTGTCTTTGAGCCGGTATTTATTGATTTTATTGGTGTCATACGTTTTAGCCTGGGGGACTATGCCGGTATTAATGAAAATGATTATGAACGCCGGCTTTCATAAACTAAATTACCAAGGTGAGCAAATTCCCGTCTTCGGAGGGTTGGTCTTCATTTCTCTCCTTCCTTTCATTACTGGAATCGGGTTGTTGGTTGGGGCCGCATCGTATACCAATGTGAAAGTCTTTTTGTTTTTGACCGTTATCTTTGGAATGGGTTTCATGGGTTTTTTAGATGACCAATTAGGCAATCATGCAGTCAAAGGGTTTCGAGGCCACTTAACGGCGCTAATTAAGAATAAGGAGTTAACGACCGGCGGATTTAAACTTTTGTTCGGGGCCGTTATCGCTACGGTTTTTAGTATCGGTTCCGCTGAATTGGTCCAAGGAGCTTGGTTCATCTGGCCGCTTCTGCTCAATTTCTTTTTGATTACCTTAAGCGCGAACACCATTAATCTTTTTGATCTGCGTCCCGGACGAGCCGGGAAGGTTTACATTTTAGGCTTTATTGTAATTCTCATTTTTAGTAAGCAATTCGAGGATTCCTTGGGATTATTTCTACCGATTTTGGCGATCATGTTAGTATATTTGCCTTATGACCTGCATGCCAAAGTTATGATGGGAGACCTGGGATCCAATATGCTCGGTGCTTCTCTGGGAATGATGATGGCGTGGATGTTCAGCGATCTTGGCAAAATAATTGCTGTAGCGTTATTGATCGTCATTCAATTAGCGGCGGAAAAGTATTCCTTTACCGAGATTATCGAGCGCTACCGCTGGTTAAAAACCCTGGATCAACTTGGGCGGAGGAAGGAAAATTGAAAATTGGGGTCCATGTTTCAATTGCTAACGGTTTGGCGGGTGCTGCAAAAACTGCCAAAAGCATTGGCTGTGATGGATTTCAAATTTTTGCGGGTAATCCGCGCGGTTGGGCGCGCAAACCGATCGCCGACGCTGGTTTTGCGTCATTCCGGACAGAAAGGGAGCGGGCCGAACTTTGGCCAGTGGTGGTTCATCTGTCGTATCTTCCAAATCTGGCTTCGAGTGATCAGGAATTATATGAGAAGTCGGTTCTTACTCTCGTTGAAGATTTTGAACGTGCGAATCGGTTGGGGGCGGACTTTTTCGTTTTTCATCCCGGAAAAACGAAAGCGGTGGATGACGGTTTGAGGAGAATTTCGCTCGCAGTCAATCAAGTCTTAGAGAGAATTTCAGGAAAAACCGTTCTTTTATTCGAAAATCAGGCCGGAGCCGGCGGCGAGGTGGCAGGTTCATTGAAAGAACTGGGCCAGCTTGTCGCGACAGTAAAATTTCCCGAAAGAGTGGGAATTTGTTTTGACACTTGTCACGCCTTCGCTGCCGGGTATGATCTCCGAAGTGAGAGCGGCTGGAAAAAGACCTTGCAGGAATTGGATCAATATGTCGGTAGAAATTTTCTCAAAGTATTTCATCTCAATGACTGTAAAGGGGAGCTGGGATCCCATTTGGACCGCCATCAACATATCGGGGAGGGACAGATCGGTCTGGAGGGCTTCCGCTTTTTAGTGAATGAACCTTTCTTGTCCAAGCTTCCAGGGATCTTGGAGACTCCCCAGATTGCAGATGGAGATGACCGAAAAAACTTAGCAACATTACGAAGTTTGATGAAGGGGTAACCAGTGAAACAGATTCAAATTTATACCGATGGAGCTTGTTCGGGGAATCCCGGGCCGGGCGGCTGGGGAGCCATTCTCATCTATAACGGAGTCGAAAAAACGCTTTCCGGGTTTGCCCCTGAAACCACCAATCAACGGATGGAGCTCACGGCGGCGGTTGAAGCGTTAAAAGCATTAAAAGAACCTTGTCAAATTAAGCTTCATTCCGACAGCGCCTATCTAATAAACGCGTTCCGTCAGAATTGGATCGGGAAATGGCTGGCGAACGGCTGGCAGAACGCTCAGAAAAAGCCCGTTGAAAATCAGGATTTATGGCAAGAGCTCATCACCTTGAGCCGTATCCAACAGGTCGAATGGATTAAAGTCCCCGGGCATCAGGATAACATTTACAATAACCGGTGTGATAGCATTGCCCGCGAAGCCATCAGCAAAAACCAGACTAGCAAAGCCGAAGCGAAGAATTAGGATCCTCTCGAGAAGTCGGCGATGAGTCGGTTTTCCTGGACTCCGGCAACTTTATTTCATAAAAAATGACCATCCAAAGCAGGAAATATTCCCAGGATTGGCGAACCATAGTTTTCGGTAACAAAAAATGAGGGAGTGAAGTACTTTGCTTACATCAGCTCAGCTTGCTGAGTTAAATGAACACGCCAGACAGATGAGGGGCCATATTATTCGGATGTTGGCCGCTTCCAAATCAGGCCACCCCGGCGGTTCCCTCTCTGCTGTCGAACTCCTTTCCTATCTGTATTTTTATAAAATGAAGATCGATCCTCAAAATCCTACTTTACCCGATCGAGACCGGTTCGTTTTAAGTAAAGGACATGCGGCACCCGTTCTTTACTCGGCTTTGGCGGAAAGAGGATTTTTTGATAAAGAACTGCTCCAAACCCTGCGGCAGTTCGGCAGTATTCTGCAAGGCCATCCCGATATGAAGCGTATTCCGGGAGTCGATATTTCCAGCGGCTCTCTGGGCCAAGGCCTTTCGGTGGGGAATGGGATGGCGCTCGCGGCCAAGTTAGATCGAAAGCCTTATCATGTGTATGTTCTCTTGGGGGACGGCGAAATCGAAGAAGGTCAAGTTTGGGAAGCGTTAATGACTTCCGTTCATTACAAGCTGGACAACTTAACGGCGTTCCTGGATTATAATCACCTGCAAATCGACGGCACGATCGAGGATGTCAAATCGCTGACCGATCCGGGAAAACGGTTTACAGCTTTCGGCTGGCGCGTCGTCAGTGTTGACGGGCACAATATTGCCGAAATCGATCGGGCCGTTGAGGAGAGCGAAAGCGTAAAAGGCCAACCGACCATGATTGTCCTGAATACCTGCAAGGGAAAAGGTTGTTCGTTTATGGAGAACCAGGTTGGCTGGCATGGGGCGGCTCCTAAACCCGAAGAAGCGGAAAAAGCACTCCAAGAGCTTGGTTTGGCCTAAAATTTTATCAATAATGTGAGGGATCAAACAATGGGTGATAGAATTGCTACCCGTGATGCATATGGTAATGCTTTAGTCAAACTTGGCGAGACCAATCCGAGTATTGTGGTTTTGGATGCCGATCTCTCAAAATCCACGAAAACCGCGGGGTTTGCCAAGAAATTTCCGGAACGGTTTATTCAAATGGGAATCGCGGAAGCCGATATGATGGCGACGGCCGCCGGATTGGCTACTTGTGGCAAGATTCCATTTGCCAGCACTTTCGCTATCTTTGCTACCGGCCGGGCTTATGACCAGGTCCGGAATACCGTCGGTTATCCCCATTTGAATGTTAAAATAGCCGCCACCCACGCCGGTATAACCGTCGGCGAAGACGGAGGCTCCCACCAATCCATCGAAGATATCGCACTCATGCGGGTGATTCCCGGAATGACCGTGCTCAATCCGGCGGACGCGGTGGAGGCGGAAAAGCTGATTCTGGCCGCTGCGGAATATCAGGGTCCAGTTTATATCCGGTTAGGCAGAGAACCGCTGTCCAAAGTCTTTACCGATGATTATCAGCCGGAAATCGGCAAAGCCGTCCGTCTCCGGGATGGCAAAGCCGCCACGATCATCGCCACCGGGATTATGGTTGAAAAGGCCTTACAGGCAGCCGACATTCTGGGGCAGAAAGGCACCACGGTCCGGGTGGTGAATATTCATACCATCAAACCGATCGATGCCGCGGAGATTATCAAGGCAGCCTGGGAGACCCGGGCGATCGTCACCGCCGAGGAACATTCGATCATCGGCGGATTGGGCAGTGCCGTATCGGAAGTGGTCGTTCAGAATCATCCGGTACCCATCGAATATGTCGGAGTGAAGGACCGTTTCGGTCAATCGGGCATCCCTGCAAAACTGTTGGAGGAGTATGAACTCAGCCCCGAACACATTGTGGCTGCGGTTGAAAAAGCGATCGGACGCAAAAATCCCTAAAGCCGCAATGCGGGTCGAAATCTATAATGGTGCTATTTTCTCAATCGAATCATTGGGATAGGAGCGAATGCCATGATCAAAAAAATTGCTTTCATGACCGGTGGCGGCGATTGCGCGGGAATCAATGCTTTTATCGCTGCGGCGGTACGTCAGGGGATTCATCAGTATCAGGCGGAATTTGTCGGGATTAAGAAGGCTTTTGAAGGGGCATGCTCGGACCGGATCGAAGACCATTTATTGCCGTTAAACCTGGAAGCAGTGAACGGTCTGGAAGTGAAGCCGAGCACGATTTTGGAATCGTCGCGTTTTAATCCTTTCTCCAAGGATAATGTCGAGAAAGGCTATCCTCAAAAGTTGCTCGCAAACCTCAAGAAGATCGGTGTCGACGCGGTTTTAGCCACGGGAGGCAATGATACCATCAAATCGGGGATGGGCCTTTCTAAACTCAATTTTCCGGTGATATCCGCTCCCAAAAGCATCGATAACGATGTCTCCGGGACCGACACCATGTTGGGTTATAAAACCGCGATCACTTTCGGAACGGCGGCAGTGCGAAGCACCGTCGATTCTGCCAAGACGCACCGCCGGATCTCGATTGTCGAGATTATGGGGAGAGAGGCCGGCTGGCTGACCCTTGAGATCGGCATCGCCGGCGGCGCCGATCTGATTCTGATTCCCGAAAAACCGGTTGACCTTGCCACGCTTTGTGATCGGATTGTCGCGCTCAACCAACGGCAGCAATATGTGAATCTGGTGGTTGCCGAAGGCGTCCGCCTGAAACCGGACGATCCGGTTTTACTCCGGGCGAAAGCTGAAAACCCGGTGGTGAAGGCGTTGGTTGAGGAAGACCTGGGGATCGATTCCCATGGGAATCCCAAACTCGGCGGAATCGGGCAAATCCTGCGCCGGATCATCCGGACTCAGCTTGGACTGAAAAAACTGGAGGATGTCCGGGCGACGGATTTGGGCTTTACGTTGCGCGGATTGGCTCCGGTGGCAGATGATATCGTCTTGGGCACCCGCTTTGGGATTAACGCAGTGGACTTGCTCTTCGCCGGAGTGTCCGGGAAGATGGTCGGGTTGCAAGGAACGCGGATCGTTACCGTGGATTTCGCCGATGCTTTGGTCCAAAAACAGGTTAATTGGTCCGAAAATGATTTGCGAAGCGTTGGCGTAGTTTTTTAAAAGCGTTGCGTTCATCCCGTCCGAAGGTCGGGTGAGCACACAAGCTCAGTGAAGCAATTGATTATTATTAGAATATTAAAGGAGTGAGTTTCAATGTTAGTAACGTCAAAAGCTATTTTGGAAGCAAGTTTGAATGGTTTCAAGGAAGGAAAGCCCTTCGCCATCGGCGCTTATAATGTGAATAACATGGAGCAGATGCAGGGTATCATGAAAGCGGCGCGGGAGACTCAATCGCCGGTCATCGTTCAGGTGAGCCGCGGCGCCCTCAAATATGCCGAGGATAAATACTTGCGCAATATTGTCATGGCCGGCGTCGAGTTAAACCCGGATATCCCGGTGGCGCTTCACTTGGACCACGGCAATAACATGGAAAGCGTGAAAAGAGCCATTGATCTCGGCTTTACTTCGGTCATGATTGATGGGTCACTGATGGAAGATTCCAAAACGCCTTCCGATTTTGCTTACAACGTCAAGATCACCAGCGAAGTGGTGAAGTATGCTCATGATCGCGGCGTATCGGTCGAAGGCGAGATTGGTACGTTGGGAGGAATTGAGGATGGAGTCGGTTCCGGCCAAACCCATCTGACCAAACCCGAGGAAGCGGCCGAGTTTGTGGAAAAGACCGGGGTCGATTCGTTAGCGATCTCCATCGGAACTTCCCATGGGGCTTATAAATTCAAAGGCGAAGCCAAAATCGCCTATGATGTAATCGAAAGCTGTCGTAAATTACTGCCCAATGTGTATCTGGTATCCCATGGTTCCTCCAGCGTTCCCAAGGAATTGATCGACATCATCAACCAGTATGGCGGCAAGATGGAACATGCGGCCGGAATGCCTCTGGAAGCGCTCCAAAAAGCGATCCAGGCCGGGATCAATAAAATCAATGTGGACACCGACATTCGTCTGGCTGCCACTGCGGCCACCCGGAAATATTTGGCCGACAACCCTTCCAAGTTCGATCAGCGGGATTATGCCGGCGCGGCGCGCGAAGCGGTCGCTCAGGAGATCATGGTCCGGATGAAAGGCTTCGGAACGACCGGTCACGCCAAAGACGTTCCCAATTGGGGCTTAGCTGAAATGAAAGCGAAATATTGAGAATTTCTGAAAACGATAAAACTATTGACAGCCACCATGCCATGATCATATGATAAAGAAGAATCCATTGGATATATCGGTTGATTATGAGCAGGCGATGTGCTGAAAAGCATGTGGGGCTGGGCCCGGCAGGGCAGCGGTGTAATTTACCCGTGGGACATAATATTTGTCCTACGGGTCATTTTATATCTGGAGGGAAATGGATTGTCCCATGAAAAGCAGACCGTGGCGTTGAGCTCGGTATTAGCGGCAATTTTTTTGACCGGCATGAAGATCGTGATCGGGATCTATACGGGTAGTCTGGGTATTCTTTCGGAAGCGGCCCATTCCGCGCTCGACCTGGGCGCGGCGGTGATTACCTTTTTCGCGGTAAAAATCTCCGACAAACCGGCGGATATCAATCACAATTACGGCCATGGCAAAGTGGAGAGTTTTTCTGCTTTAATCGAGACGCTGCTGCTTTTGGTGACTTGTATTTGGATTATCCGGGAAGCGATCCAAAAATTATTTTTTGGAGGAACGCTTGAGATCTCCGGGAGTGGCTGGGGTATTGCCGTAATGCTGGTCTCCATCATCGTCGACATTTCCCGGTCCAGAGCATTGAAACGCGCCGCCCAGAAATATGGCAGCCAGGCCTTGGAAGCGGATGCTTTACATTTTGGTACCGACGTTTGGAGTTCGAGTGTGGTCATTGTCGGGCTCATCTTTGTCAGCCTCGGCGATTATTTGAAGCTTCCGTTCTTGCATTATGCCGACCCCATTACGGCGCTCGGAGTCTGCGGCATCGTTATCTATGTGAGCCTCGCCCTCGGCAAACGAACCATCGATGTCCTGCTGGATGCCGCCCCGGCCGGAATGCCCGAGAACATCGCGCGGATCGCTCAGTCGGTGGAAGGCATCAAAGAAGTCGAGAGCGTCCGGATCCGGCCGTCCGGGCCCACTTTTTTCATTGATTTGCAGGTGGGAATCAGTAAAAACGAGAGCCACCGGGTCGTTCATGCGCTCGTAGAAAATATCCAGCAACAGGTCCAAAAAGAGTATCCTAACAGCGATGTCACGGTGAGTACCTATCCCATCTCGCCGCTGGAAAAGGAAGACCGCGAAGTCTATCATACGGTCAAAACGATCGTGGACCGCTTTCCGAAATGCACTAATATCCATAATATCCACGTCTTTGAGATATCGGGCAAGAAACGGCTGGCCATCCATTTGGAAGTGAAGGAGAACTTGAGCTTGCAGGAGTCCCATAATCTTTCCCACGAGATCGGAAACTTGGTGCAGCTAAGTTTCGCCGATGTCGAGGAGGTCAGCGTAAATTTTGAATATGTGAAACAGCAAAACATCGTGGCCGAAGATATCACTGCGGACAGCCAGACGCTGATCAGCGAGATTGATACGCTAATCAACCGCGTACCCGAGAAACTGAACTGCCATGATGTCCGGGTATACCGGCAGGGGGAGAAATTGACGCTGTTTCTCCATTGCGAATTATCCGGAAATTACGGCACGGAAACCATTGAGAAAATTTCCAACGGCATTTCCCAGAGAATTCGCAAATTGGTCTCAAATGTCGATGATGTTTTTATCCATGTCGAGCCGATGAGTTGAGCCGCGGTTTGACACCCGTCGCCGCGCCGCCCCTGCCGAACTGAACCGCTGGGACCGGGCGTGCCACTTTCGATCCGGCTCATCGGTCCGGATTTTTTTTGGGAACCTATTCGCCGCTCCAGATCGTATTTTTTCCATCCGTGGTTCACTCCCGGCGGAGCGGCCGCCGGGAAGCCGTCCTCGATGCCAATCCGGATCCGGCGGAACAGGAAGCCCGGAAGCCGAACCGGCGAAGGGCAGTCCCCGCCACTGGAGCGCCAATGGCAAAATGAACAGTGGCGCTCGCCGCCACCGCATCTTCAGTCGGAAAATGATCATGGGCTGTCCCGGCCACTGCATCTTGAATGGCTAGAGGAACAATGGCGGCCCTCGCCATGGTTTCTTGAATTCGATAAGGAATGGCGGCGCTCGTCGCCATCGAAGCGTAAATTGCCCAACGAACCATGGCGGTCGCCGCCATAGCACCGGCAGGGACAGCATCAGCTCCGGCCATCATCGCCGCCTCATCCTCAAGGCTCCAATGATCCGCGGCGGTCCTGCCCGAAATGGGATGGGGCGAGCGGAGCAGCCCTGGACCGGGAGAGCCTTCATCCGTGGAAAGGATGCAGACTGAAAGAGAAATCCCCGGACATTCCACGAAAGAAGAATTATTTCAATGGTTTTTTTGGTATAATGTTGATGTTTGACCATCGGAGAAGGCATAAGACGCAGACCCGGCTTGAAAAACGGGGTCAAACAGATTGTGAGCGACGGAGGAACCTATCTTGCAGACGATTCACTGGTATCCCGGTCATATGGCCAAAGCTAAACGGCAACTGACCGATCTCATTCAATATCTGGATATTATCATCGAGATTCGCGATGCGCGGCTGCCGTTGATCAGCCATAATCAGGACTTGGAGCCATTATTGAAAAAACGGCCGAATCTGGTTTTGCTCAACAAAACCGATCTGGCCGATCCCGAAGTTACGGGCCGATGGTCGGATTGGTTTGCCGGGAAAGGAGTAAGCGTCGTGCAGGTGAACGGCAGGAATGGACAAGGGGTGCAGGCGATTTGGCCCAAACTCACCCAGCAATTTGCCGGAAAACAAACTCCGCGCGCTTTACGGATCGGAGTGGTGGGCATCCCCAACGTCGGGAAGTCTTCCATTCTCAACCGCATCACCGGTTCGGGCTCCGCTAAGACCGGCAATCTGCCGGGTGTCACCCGGGGCAAACAATGGATCAAGAGAAACGGTTTTGAAATCTTGGATATGCCGGGCTTGCTTCCGCCCAAGATCAACAATCAGGAGGACGGAATCAAACTGGCGCTGATCGGCACGATCCGCGAGGAGATCATCCCGACTTACGATTTGGCTCTGGTTTTGCTGGAAAATTACGGCGAGCAGCTGTTTGGGTGGAGCAAGGAAAGGATCGTCTTTGAGCATATTGAAGAGAAACTGCAATGGTATGCCAAGAAGCGCGGGTTTCTATTGAAAGGTGGCGCGATCGATCTTAACCGTGGCGCTTCGGCGCTGCTCAATGATTTTCGCAATGGGCAGCTGGGACGGATCAGTTTAGAGCTTCCGCCGCTGGATTCCGGCGCCGAATCATCCTCAATAGCACCAGCCCCCCGATAAAGGTGGAGATATAGTAGCTCAACAAGCGCCAGAAAAGGACGAAGATCGCCCGTAAATTGGCGGGGATAAATACCAGTATCGAGTAGAAGCTCAGCTCCATGACGCCGCTCCCCCCCGGAATGGGAAGATAGGAAATGATGAACACCAGGATGAATTGGAAGAAAATAATTTCCCAAAATAGATTGGCGACGTTGATTCCCAGGGCGAACATCACAAATGGGGCGATGGCGAAGAACAGTGTCCAGTAGAGAAACGAACATAAGATGACCAGATATAGGTTGATCCCGCGCCGGAACTGTTGAATCGCCTGGTGAAATACATCCAGCTCGTTCAACAGGTGTTCGATGCGGGGCAATATTCTTTGAAAGAACTTAAATTTTTCGAATTTGTTGATCAAAAACGAGCAGCCGACCTTGGCGATCTTCGGCTTGACAATCAAGCCGATGAGCACCGCCGAAACCAGAAACGCCAAAGGAATTGCCACCGAAGTCGCCTGGCGGACAACTCCCACCGAAAACTTGGCATGATAGAAAAGGAGCAAAAAAGGCACGGTAATGGTGAATACCAGCGTCGAAAAGGTGACCCGGATGGTAACTACGGCGCTGGCTTTGCCCGGTTGCATCCCATTTCTGCATAAGAGATAGATTTGGGTGGGAACCCCTCCCGAATAAAAGGGAGTGATGTTTCCCGAAAACGTAGTAGCTAGGTTAATGCCGAAGATTCGTCGCAGCGGGATCTCTTCCCCCAAACCCGTCGTGATCAAATGAATCCGGACCGCTTCCATCAGCCATGAGCCCAACAGAACGAGGCAAGCCAGGAAAAAGGCCAGAAAGTTAAACTGGCCCCAATTGAAAGCATGCTTCGCGGAACTCGAAGAATGGAAAAAAATGAACAGCGTACTCGCCAGGGTTAGGATTAAGGCGATCGTCAAGCCTTTGGTCAACCATTCTTTGAGGGGTAATGAGTTCTGTTTCACCGGGAACCTCCCACTCGTGATGTACAATAATTTCTGGCTGGGTTACGCAATATCCTGCATGTAAAATCTGATTTCATTCCTGGAGATTGCCATCTTTCCCTCATTTTAAAGTTTTTTGGCAATTGTGTCGATACTCAAAATATTATTAGTCTGTGACTTTTTTAAAGGCCCATCATTGAGGAGCAATGAATGAGACAGAGTGCCCAAAGTGTAAACCGCCCGCGACGCTTGCCCAAACTCTCCTGGGAAGAGCGGTTAAAGGCTGAGCGGGAATGTTGGCAAAATGGCTTTCAACGGGTCGCCGGCCTGGATGAAGCCGGTAGAGGCCCTTTAGCCGGACCGGTTGTGGCTGCGGCTTTTGTAATACGCCCTGATTTTCAGATCGAAGGAATTAATGACTCAAAACAGCTCACGCTCAAACAGCGCCAGAAGTTTTTTCCTTTGTTAACATCGGGCGAATGGCAGTTTGGCGTCGGCATCGTCGAACCAGAGGAGATCGACCGAATTAACATTTATCAAGCATCCCGGGTTGCCATGCGGCAGGCCTTGGAAGCAGTGGACCCTCGACCCGACTTCCTGCTGGTGGATGCCCTGGTTGTGCCCGGAACCGACATTCCGCAGCATTCGCTGATTCATGGCGATGCCCTTTCGGTCGCCATCGCCGCGGCATCGGTAATCGCCAAACATACCCGGGACCAATTGATGGAAGAGTATGACTCGCTTTATCCCGGTTATGGGTTTGCCAAACATAAAGGCTATCCGACCTCCGAGCATTATGCGGCTTTGCGGCGATTGGGGCCTTCTCCGATTCACCGCCGGTCATTTAATTTAGGAAATCCATCGACAGAGACCATGGAGTTGTTCACGGATGATGAAAACTGACGTTATAAAAATCAGCGACCTGACAGCGTTAAATCAGGTCTTCAATGGCAAACAGCTGAAGCTGTCCGACGGCGACGTGGTGGCCGGAAAGATCCTCCAAGTCTCCTCCGGGACGGTTAAGTTGACCATGGCCGGAGAGACGATCCAGGCCAAACTGGAAGGCGCTCCTCCGTCTGTCGGCTGGTGGTTGTTCCAAGTCAACGTGGATGCTCAGGAGCAGATCTCCTTGCGCATCATCAGCGCTTTGCCGCAGCCCGATTTGAATGAAGCCTCTCCGCAGCTTCAAAACATAACTTTTGACCCTCAAGTTTTTCTCAGGCAAGGTTTACCGCTCTCCAAGGAGAATATTCTGAAATTCTTCGAGTTGATGGAGCAATTTCAGGCCAAATACGGCGTGTTGCCCGACCCTAAGGCAGTCGCGCTGCTCATCGCCAGGGATTGGCCCAATACTCCGGGAACCATGCTTTCGGCTTGGATCGCCCAGGATCCCCAGCTGCGGAATCAATTATGGAATACAATCAGCGATGATTCCCTGCTGGGGCAGACGGTACGGATGAACGATCCGCCGGAGGCGGTATTCAATCAGCTGACAAAGATGGAGCAGGGGATCTTCCAGACCCTATTCCGGGACTCATCAGGGATGGGCGATCTCGGACCGAAAGTCGGGCAGCAGGCGATTGGTCCCCAAATGCCGGCGGTTGCGGAGGAGCACCCAACCGTTTCGCCGGCGGCGGATTCGGAACAGGAAACGAGTTCCATGCCTTTCGCCCAATTATTTAAGGGCATCCGGGAGTCATCATCCCAGAATCGTCCAACTCTACCCCAGGGTGCGAACGAATTCCGGTCGGGAATTCCCGCAGCGATGAACAACCGTTTGGATCCGCCTGCGGTTCCCGTTGCCAATGCCGCGCCCCCGGAGTCCGTTATTCCTGGGGAATCCCCCAGAGACATCCAAACATTCGTCATGCAATTATTGAATCGCACGTCGATTCCTGGGAATCCCCAGGACCCCGGTTCTGCGGTTCCAGTCCCGAAGGCTCCGGACCAGGCAGCGGCGGTGCAACTTTTAATGAGCCCGATGGCGCCGGACGGCAAGGTTTCACTTCCGGGACTTTCTCCAAATGAGGATTTGGAAACCATTCTAATTCAATTCCTGAAGAATCGTTCCGAATCTTCCGTCACAGACCCGGAAAGACCGGCGGCCAAGGCATCCTTTTCCGAAAAGGCTGATCTGGAATTGGCACTGCAAGCCTTGACGCCTACCCTGATGGCGGGGGAAGGAGGAGTTCCGGCTCAGGGATTGGGGCAAAAGGATACGGTGGAGAAAGTCTTGACCCAGTTATTCAAGTTTTTCCAGAGCGACGCTCCAGCGGATTCGGAGAACAAGCCGATTATACCCGTGGAGGTAAAAACCTCGGAACCTGAAGCTGCAGCGGTGTTCCAGGAGAATTATCCCGCTTCCAGACAGAAAACGCCGATTCAAGAGGGGTCCCTCAAACAAGTTCCGCCAAGCAGGGAAGCGGACCCGAATTCATTAAAAATGTTTCAAAACGAAGTGTCCCAGGAAACGGGCGCGGATAAACAGGGGCCCATCCGGACAGTCGCCGAAAAAGAGCAGATTTTATCTTTGTTGCAGCAAAACAATACAGTTTTGCAGAAACTTGCCACACCCCAGGAATCCGGCAATCTACTGAATATCATTCCTTTGCTGGTGATGGATTCCCGTAAGAACATCTATGAACTGAACGTCGAGTGGCAGCGAGAGTACGGTCCTGAACGGGCGCCGGAAGAATCGGAAGAGCGGATTCGGGTGGCAATCCCTACGGAAAACATGGGGGAGATTGGACTCAATGTAACCATGAGCCGTCAAAAGATAAAAATCCATTTTGAAGTCGGATCGAATGCGGTACGTCAATTTTTCATGCAGAACTTAAGTCTTCTGCGCACCACCGTCCAAGAACGGGGCAGGATTGGAATCGCCGTGACCGTGCGCCAGGAACCCATCGATCATTCCGGAAATGGAGTTGACCTCCGTCTATGAATGATTTAAAACGAAAGTATGCCGCAGCGCTGCGCTATCAATCCGATCGGGACCAAGCGCCGGTGGTGGTGGCCGCTGGCAGAGGCTTGATAGCCGAAACGATTATCAAATTGGCAACCGAAGCCGGGATCCCCAATTACGTGGAACCGGGATTAGCTCGGATTTTGTCAGGAATGGAACCGAGAACCCCGATCCCTAGGGAAACCTACGAACTGGTCGCCAAGATCCTGACGTTTATTTGGAATATGGATCAGAAATACCATGTGCAAAACGATCTCCAGAGGGAACTCGATTCGTATATTGGGAATAATAATTCATAGCGATTTCGATATGATTGCTTGAGTTTGAAAACTTACGCAAATCTTTTCCGATCCAAACTTCGGTATTGTATAGCTTCGGCTAGATGCGCCAAACCAATTATTGAAGCGCCTTCCAAATCGGCAATCGTTCTGGCTAATTTAAGAATGCGGGTATAGGCTCGAGCGCTCAGAGAGAACCGCTGTACAGCCTGGCGAAGTAAATCCTTGCCCGCCTGATCCAATTGACAATATTCGTGTAACTCCTTACTATTCATATACGCATTGCAAAAATGTGGCGTATTGGCGTAACGAGTTCGTTGAATTTGTCGTGCGCGCTCCACCCGCTGCCGAATGGTCAACGATGATTCGCCTTTTTGCAATGATTCAAATTCAAATTCTGCCAAACGGGGAACTTCGATTTGCAGGTCAAAACGATCGAGCAAAGGGCCGGAAATTCGATTCTGATATCGTTGGATACCAACTGGGGAACAGGTGCATGCCTTCACTGGATCCCCGAAAAACCCGCACGGACACGGATTCATAGAGGCCGCCAGCATGAAACGTGCCGGAAATGATAAGGTAGTGGCTGCTCGAGCAATGGTAACTTTGCCATCTTCTAAAGGTTGTCGTAGTACTTCAAGAACATCTCGCGGAAACTCTGGCAGCTCATCTAGGAATAAAACCCCATGATGCGCCAGGCTGACTTCACCAGGGTGTGGAATTCGTCCACCGCCGATTAACCCCGCTGAACTTGTGGTATGATGGGGCGCGCGAAAGGGACGCTGTTGAATTAGCGAAACTCCGGGAGACAACAGCCCGCTTACACTGTAAATTTTAGTGATATCGATTGCCTCCTTTTCGCTAAGCGAAGGCATGATTCCAGGAAGCCTCCGTGCTAACATGGTTTTCCCCGAACCCGGGGGACCAATCATTAGGATATTATGACCTCCCGCGGCAGCCACTTCTAGCGCTCGTTTGGCTTGCTCCTGTCCTTTCACATCAGCCAAATCATCCTCTTCAAGAGCAATCGCATGGTCCATATTGGTAACAAGTTTGAGCTCCGGTATGCTATCGTTATTGAGAAACTCTTTAACCTCGCGTAAATTGTTTACGGCAACCGGAACAATACCGCTAATCACCGCTGCTTCAGCATAGTTTTCGGCCGGAAGCACGAGATATTTTTTCTTCCCCTCGCGGGCAGCGAGGGCCATCGGAAGAATTCCATTGACCGGTCGTACGCTACCGTCAAGCGCTAATTCTCCGACGAATGCCGCATCCGTGAAATGGTCCGGCCGGAGATCTTCTTTGGCAGCTAAGATCCCAATCGCGATGGGAAGGTCAAAGCCGGATCCTTCTTTTTTTATATTTGCGGGAGCCAAATTGACAGTTATCCGATGCTCATAAAAACTAAAATGAGAATTCTTAATCGCGGCCCTTACGCGTTCGCGGGCTTCCTTAACAGCGGCATCCGGAAGACCGACAATATCAAAACAAGGGATTCCAAAACGTAAATCAACCTCTATCAATACTTGAAATGCATCGACTCCATTAATGGCCAAACTTTCAATTTTGGCAAACAAACAAATCCCCCCGCTATAGACAGAACGCATTTTTAATCAGCTTAATCCGAAAATCTCCTTTTGAATCAAAATCAATCGAGACTACGTCAAAGCGAAATGGAACATCGATTAACTGATGCTCCTGTAAATAATTGTAGGCCGATTGAATCAAATGCTCCTTTTTGGCTCCGTTCAAGGCCTCGTATCCAAAACCAAAATAATGGTTACGACGGGTTTTTACCTCGATAAAACACCATATTTCTGCTTCTTGGGCAATAAGATCGATCTCTCCAAAACTGCAACGATAGTTTTGCCTTATCATTCGATATCCTTGGGAACAAAGATACCGAAGGGCTTCTTGTTCACCCCATCTTCCAAGCTCTGTACGATTTGTAAAATTTATCATAAAACATATTTCGATACTATCCATGATTTTCCTGCAACAATCATGGCTTACTAAGGATAGGCCCATTAAAATGATGAAAAACGGTAGTTAAGGTATTAAAACAATTTCAGAAGAAAAAGGATATTACCTGCTCCCATTATTTTTATTACTCCATAATAGTTCCTCGCTTGATAAAGAATTCAGATGCATAAAAATAAAAGGACCCTTTGGTATCGGAGGGTCCTATTTCTTTAATATATGGTTCTAGTCTTTTATGGATTTAAATTCTCCAACTCCCACGTTTCAAAATTCAACTTACGATAGTAACAGTTCCGAGCTTCTCCCGCAGAATTCTTCGTATGACAGATCCCGCCTTTGCGAGGACGTACTTTGAAAAGCAATGAATTCTGTTCGCAATTCACCAAAACTTCCACTAAGTCGTAAACTTCTCCAGAGGTTTTTCCTTTTTCCCAGAGTTCATTGCGTGAAGTAGACCAAAAGACGGCAGTCCTAGTTTCTACTGCTACTTTCAATGCTTTCTCATTGGTGTATGCTACCAGAATGACCTCTTGCGTATCAATGTTCTGGACAGCCACCGGGATTACATCAGTACATTTAGCGGCGATTTTAGCAATTTTGCCAAAATCTAGCTGAAGCGTTTTTCCTTCTTCTAATGGATTCATACAATAACCTCCTTGCAAAACTTGAAAATGTTTTTTCAACTATACCATAAAGAAACCGGTTACGGCTAGAATAATTTAACCTGTTGTGCTATTTGAACTGAAAAAAGGTATAAGAAATCCAGCAAAAAAGTCCGACTTATCAAATGGCTAAAAGAGATAAGGAGA